>JBGTSL010000036.1:0-9994 GCA_041940325.1 Brevundimonas sp. | reverse complement strand
GACAGCAGGCCGGCGCCGTCGTCGGTGGTGTGGAAGGCCTGCCAGGCCTGGATCACCTCGATCGGGGTCTCGGCGTAGATGGCCGCGATCTTCGGCATGGCCGTGTCCTGGCGCACGATCAGGCGCGGGACCTCGCCGACGCCGATGGCCGAATAGTAGTCCTGCCACGGGAAACCGGGCGCCTCGGCGGCCAGCTGGGCGATGGTGTATTCGTTGTAGGTCTCGTCGCGGTTTCGGTTCTGGACCGGGGTCCAGTGGGCCTCGGCGATGCGGGTCTCGAAGGCCAGGATGGCGTCGGCGTTGGCGGCGGGATCCTCCCAGCCGATCATCTCCAGCATGCGCTCGACATAGGCGCGGTACAGGGCCTTCTTCTCGACCCAGCGCTCTTCCAGATAGTAGTCGCGGTTGGGCAGGCCGAGGCCCGACTGGCCGGTCGAGACGACATAGCGGGTCGGGGCCTTCTGGTCGGTCGAGATGCCGGTGCCGAAGATGGAGCCGCCGATGCGGCCCTGGGTCTGGCCCATGTAGACCGCGGCCTTGTCATGGGTGTCGGCGGCGCGGATGGCGGCGAGGTAGGGCTGCAGCGGCTGGGCGTCCAGCGCCTCGAGCCGGGCCTCGTCCATATAGGCGCGGTAGGCGTCGGCGATCTTCTGCTCGTCCGAGCCGGGCGTCAGGTCGGTGCGCGCGACGAGGGCGTCGATCATCACCTTGACGCGGTTGTCGGACAGTTCGCGCAGCAGGTTGAACGAGCCGTAGCTGGTGCGGTCCGACGGGATCTGCAGATTGTCGAAGGCCGTGCCGTTGGCGTAGCGGAAGAAGCTGTCGCCCGGAGACACCGAAGTGTCGCGGCCGTCCATGTTGAAGCCCCAGGTTCCGTATTTCGGCGTCTCGATGCCCTGGTAGCCCTGGACGGTCGCGCCCTCGGCCGGCGCCTGGAACAGTTCGAAGACCGTGCAAGCCTCGTCAATGCAGGCGTGGTCGTGGCCGTCGTCCGAAAAATGCTGGGCCAGCGCCGGGGCGGCGGGCAGGAGCAGGGCGCCGACGGCGGCGCCGATGAGCAGCTTCTTCATGTGGGTTTCCCTCGACTTGTCTTCGCTTTCCGGAAGGTCGGCGGCGACCCTACGCGCGCGAGGGGGCCTGTCGCCTGAATTTTTTGTCATGATGCGACGGAAACCCGGACACGGCGGCGTTTCAGCCTGTAGGCTGAACCGTGCGGAGGGCGAATGACGGGACACGGCGGCGGCGGCGAGTACAAGGATCTGGTGGTCTTCCTGGCCGCCGCGGGCGTCATGGTCCCGCTGTTCAACCGGCTGAAGATCAGTCCCATACTCGGCTTCCTCGCCGCGGGCGTGCTGCTCGGACCTGACGGCCTCGCCCGCTTCGCCGACACCGCCCCGTGGCTGGCGTGGCTGACCATCTCCGACGCCGGCCAGATCCGCTCCCTGTCCGAACTGGGCGTCGCCTTCCTGCTGTTCATGATCGGTCTGGAGCTGTCCTGGGGCCGGCTCAAGTCGATGCGGCGGCTGGTGTTCGGCCTAGGCCTGACCCAGGTCGCCGTCTGCACCGTGGTGCTGGCCGCCCTGTTCATGATGCTGGGCCAGACGCTGGTCTCGGCGGCCGTGCTGGGCATGGGCCTGTCGCTGTCCTCGACGGCCGTGGTGATGCCGGTGCTGGCCGAGAGCGGGCGGGTGCAGACCGCCTCGGGGCGGGCCACCTTCTCGATCCTGCTGGCCCAGGACCTGGTCGTCGCACCGATCCTGATCACGGTCACCGTGCTGGCGGCGCTGGCGCAAGGCGGCGGCGATCTCGACCCCTCGACCCTGCGCGCGGCCCTGCTGACCCTGGTGCCGGCGGCGATCGGCCTGGCCCTGCTGGTCATCCTCGGCCGGCTGGTGCTGCGCCCGATGTTCCGCTCGGTGGCCCGCGCCCGCGCCCGCGGTCAGGGGCAGGAGATGTTCGTCGCCGCCAGCCTGCTGGTCGTGCTCGGCTCCGGCCTGGCGGCGCAGGCGGCCGGCCTGTCGATGAGCCTCGGCGCCCTGGTCGCCGGTCTGCTGCTGGCCGAGACCGAGTTCCGGCGCGAGGTCGAGCTGTCGATCGAGCCGTTCAAGGGACTGCTGCTCGGCGTGTTCTTCGTCGGCGTCGGGATCGGGCTGGATCTCGACGCGGTGGCGGCCAATCCGGCGGCCGTGTTCGGGCTGGCCGCGGCCCTGACCGGGATCAAGATCGGCATGATCTTCGGCGCCGCGCGGCTATGGGGCGTCCGGCGCAAGGCGGCGATCGAGACGGCGCTGGTGCTGGGCCCGGCCGGGGAGTTTGCCTTCGTCATCCTCGGGGCCGGCCTGGTCGAGGGCATCGCCTCGCCCGCCTTCACCGGCACGGTGCTGGTCGCGGCGACGATCAGCATCTTCACCATCCCGGCCATGGCCTGGCTCGCCGGCCGCCTGACGATGGAGGCCGCGGCCGCGCCGGACCTGCCGGACGAGGCGCTGGAGCCGGTCGGCGCCGAGAACCAGGTCCTGATCGTCGGCTTCGGCCGGGTCGGCCGTCTGGTTGGCGAGATGCTGACCGAACACGGCCAGTCCTATCTGGCCGTGGATTCCAACGCCTCGACGGTCGGCAAGGGTCGGGCCGAGGGAGCCAATGTCTACTACGGCGACGCCGGCCAGCCCGAGATGCTCAAACTCTGCGGCGTCGATACGGCGCGGGCCGTTGTGGTGACCATGGACGCGCCGTCCAAGGTCGACGAGGTGGTGCGCACCGCGCGGGGCCTGCGGCCGGACCTGATCCTGATCGCCCGCGCCCGCGACGACCGTCACGCGGTGCGCCTGTACCAGCTCGGCGTCACCGATGCGGTGCCCGAGACCACCGAGGCGGCCCTGCAACTGGCCGAGAACACCCTCGTCGATCTGGGCGTGCCGATGGGACTGGTGCTGGCCTCGATCCACGAGCGCCGCGATCGCTTCCGCAGCGTGTTCCAGGAAGCCATGCCGGACGGCGACGACCGTCCACGCAAGGCGAGGGCGCTGCGCTCGACGTCCCCCGGTTGAACGCGGTCAAGATGTCGCGGCGTTAACCCCGGCGGTCATCGCCGCGTTAATCTCCGCACCCCATTTTGGTCATCGTTGCGTGATGACTGCCCCACCAGCGTCAGAAGACGACTCCGGCGGACATCGCACAGCGTTCCGTCTCCTTTCCATCGCTTCGGCGGTCAGTTTTTTGCGATCGGCGGATATCAGTCGCCGCTTAGTCGAGTACCCGTTTCATGCGAGATATCGCCCTGTCCCCCACCGCTTCCGAACCCGAGACCGAGACCCCCCGCCTGAACCGGCGGCAGGCCGCCAAGGTCCGAACCCGTCAGAAGGTCCTCGACGCCGCCCGCCAGCTGTTCGCCGAGCGCGGCTACGAGCCGGCCACCATCCGTGACATCGCCAAGGGCGCGGGCATGTCGACCGGCGCCGTCTTCGCCAATTTCCAGGACAAGGCCGAGCTGTTCGAAGCCGTGCTGGCGACCGACATGGTCAAGCTGGCCGAGACCATGAAGGCCGCCGCCGCCGCGGAAGGCTCGATGCGCGCCCGCCTGCTGGCCGCGCTGGCCGCCGGCTATCACGCCTCGCTCGAGCAGCTGCCGCTGGTCCAGGCGGTGATCGCCCGCTCGTGGTTCCAGCCGGTCGCCGCCGAGATGCGCACCCGCGCCGCCATCAAGCCGATCCTCTCGGTCGTCACGGATGCGCTGCAGGCCGGCGTGGGCGAGGGCGAACTGCGCCAGGACGCCGACGTGCGGCTGCTGGCCGAGCTGATCTACGACGCCTTCCTGTCCAACTACCGCCGCGCCGCCTACGACGGCTGGACCACCGCCCAGCTCACCGAGCGAATGAGCAAGCAGGTCGACGTCATCCTCGCCGGCGCGATCAGCCGGCAGTAGGCCCCCGCACCGGCGAGACCTTCGAGAGGCCGCGACGCCCGCCGTCGCGGCCTTTTCCATGCGCGTCGCCCGGTTGTGTTCCGGCGGAGTGGGGGCCGGCGTGTCACGGCGGGGCCCGCCCGGCGCGCGGGACGGGAGAAAACCCCTGTTTCCCGTCCTGCCCGTCTGGTAGCCAGTCATGGCGAATGAAAGGCGGGGGGAACGCTTTGAGAAGCACGCTGATGCTGGCCGCCTCGGCCTGGCTCTTGGGCACGTCCGCCATGGCGGGCGACACGATCTTGCGCGGCCCCGCGCCAGACTGGATTCCGGAGGTCGCGCCACATCTCTCGAACAGGCCGGACAACCTGTCCCGGCACGTCCGCTATGAGGCGGTCGAAAGCCACCTGCGCGCCTTCGGCGCGTATTCGGAGATCTACGTCCGAATGCGGGTGCGGGTGCTGACGCCGCTTGGGCTGCAACAGGCTTCGCAACTGGGACTGGAGTGGAACCCGGCCCTGCAGACGCCCACGGTCCACCATGCGCGCATCATCCGGGCGGGTGAAACCTCCGACATTCTGGAGCAGGCCGACTTCACCGTCCTCCGCCGTGAGGCGGCCCTGGAGCAGTCGCTGCAGATCAACGGTATTCTGACGGGCGTTCTGGTGAATCCCGACATCCGGGTGGGCGACACCATCGACTTCGCCTATTCGGTTCGCTCGCAGTTCGACGTCTTCGACAATCCGCTCGAAGTGCTGGGGCACTCCAATTCTCCGCTCCCGGTGGACCTGGCCGTGACGACCATCAGCTGGCCCGCCTCGACGAGGGTCGAAACCCGCGCCGGGCCCCACGCGAACGTCCCGCCCATCACACAGGAGGGCGGCTTCAAGGTCCTCGTCAACCGGATGACCGACGTCGAGACGGCGACCTTCCCTGACACCGTCGCTCTACATTCTCTTCCCGACTTCGCGTGGCAGATCAGCAGTATTCCGCAATGGGGAACCATCGTGGATCACATCCGCGCGGCCTACGATCAGGCGAGCGTCCTGCCCGACGCCGCGGACCTGGCCGCGCATGTGGCGCGGATAAGGTCCGAGCACGCCACGCCAGAGGCTCGCGCCATGGCGGCGCTTCGGCTGGTTCAGGACGAGGTGCGATATGTCGCCCTGACGCTCGGCGAGGGCGGCTGGCTGCCGGTCCCGGCGGCCGATGTGTGGATGCGGCGCCAAGGCGACTGCAAGGGAAAGACGGTGCTTCTGACGGCCCTCCTGAGAGAGCTCGGCATCGAGGCGGTTCCCGTTCTGGTCTCCTCGAACAACCTCCCGCTCGACAAATACCTGCCGATGGTGAGTGCGTTCGATCATGTGATCGTGAAGGCCCGCATCAACGGCGAAACCTATCTGATGGACGGGGCGCGTATCGGCGACCGAAGCCTGACGCCAGACCGACCGCTCGTTCACGAGTACGTTCTGCCCATCGTGGAGCGCGCGCGCCTGGAGCACATCCCGCTCAGGCTGCCGCCGCGCCCGACCAGTGTGATGCATCTCGAGATCGACTTGTCGGACGGCGCCTACAGTCCTGCGCGCCTTACATTGCGCGATATCGACCGGGGGGACGGCGCCACTGAATTGCAGGCCGCCGTCGCGCAGCTACCCGCCGCCGAGTTGACCCGCCTGTTTGATGAACAGTGGACTGAATTCCTGAAGGGCTATGGTCAGATTTCAGACCTCGAGAGCCACTGGGAGTATCGCGAAGGCGCCCACGAGTTCGTTTCCGGCGCGACGGCCCGCATCGTCTTCGACTGGAGCGGCGGACCCGTCGACATCCCCTTGGCCCATGTCACGTGGAAGGGGTTCGGTCCGCACGCGGACGAACGGTTCAAGGACGCCGATTACGGCAAGAATTTCCCCAATTGGTCCTCGTTCCGGACCACCGTCATCCTGCCCGAAGCGGAGGACGTCGTTGACCTGTTGGCCGAGCCCTACGAAGTCGAGGCGGGCGCCACCCGCTATTACCGGACAGTACAGCGCGACGGCAACCGGATGGAGACGGATCGCGGCTCCGTGACCCTGCGCCCGTACGCCACGGCCTCGGAAGTCCGGACCGAGCAGGCGGGCATGGACAGCTTCAAGGACCTGAGGGCGACCATGCGGTTGAGAAGGGGCTACGCCCTGACCGCGACTGACCGTGAAACACTGACGGCGGCTCCGGCGGGCGATCCTGAAGGCGCCCTTCGACGCGGTTATGCCCTGAACGACCAAGGCGACCATGCTGGCGCGATTGCACAGTTCGACGCCGCCATCGCAGGTTTCTCCTCGCCGCACGCCAACGCCTTGGCCAATCGCGCGCTGGCCTATCTGGCGCTCAACGACCTGGAAAAAGCCCGCGCCGACATCGCCGCGGGCGATGCTGCCGATCCGAACGAGGCCATCCTGTTCCACGCAAAGGGACGGCTGGCCGAGATCGAGAACGATGATCTGGCGGCCGTTCTGGCCTTTACCGGCGCAATCCGCTCATGGCCCGACAACATCCACGCCCTTTACCGTCGCGCCGCCGCGTATGAGCGGATGGGCCAGTCCGCTCGCGCCCTCGCCGATCTGGAGCGGATCGCCGCCGTGCAGCCGCAGGACAACGGCGCCAAGACCGCCCTGGCCAATCAGTTGCTCCTCATGGGACGCGCCCAACAGGCCTATGAACAGCTGGACCTGGTGGCGCGCTCTATCGGTTATCCCGAGGCCAAGGTGCAGATCTTCGTGGCTATGGCGCAGTCTCTCGCCTCGAGTCTCAAGGAATCGGATCCCGCCAGGGCGGAAGCCGTGCTCACCGACGTCCTGGCGATCGAGACCGACTTCCCCGCCTTGCTGATCGATCGCGCCGCGATCCGGGAACGGCGGGGCGACAGCGAGGGCGCCGCCGCCGATATCCGGGAATTCAGGCGGTTGACCCGCATCAGCCTCGACGATCCAGCCCAGGCCTGCTTCTCGGAGAAACTTCTCCGGCACAGTCGCGACGCCGTGCTGATCATGTGCGACAAGGCCATCGTGTTAAGCGGGATGGATGCCGGGCTCCACGTCCGGCGCGGATATCTGCTTTACGTGCTGAACCGGGAGACCGAAGCCCTCGCGGCCTATCGCACAGCGACGGAACTGGATCCCTCGAACCCGAAGGCCAGATACGGTCTGGGCAAGATGCTCGAGGCCGCCGGTCAAGTCCCCGAGGGGGAGGCCCTTATGGCCGAGGCGATCAGAATCGATCCCCAGGCCGGCGACGACTATGAGGCTCCGCTGATCGAGGTCGGCTTCATCGATTAGGCAGACGCGCTTCCGGCGTTCGGGCGCCTTGCCCGCTCAGCTCTTCCACCTCAGCACGGCCGGCTTGACCGGGTTCTGGAACGCCCGTCCCTCGGCGCGGCTCTTCCCCCATTCGCGCTTCAGCTGCTGGTACCATTTGGCCTGTTTGTCGGCGTCGTCGATCCATATCAGGGCGGGGTCGTAGCGCAGGCCCTCGTTCTGCAGGTTCACCATGCCGCCGTCCTGCTTGAGGAAGGCGACCACACCCATGCGGAGGAACGGCTTGGCCAGGCCGAACACCCAGTGGTCGGACCAGAAGATCTGGGTGATCGTGGTCCGGCTGTCCGAGCGGGGCGTCAGGCAGGTCAGGGCCAGCACCTGCTTCTCGCCGACCTGGATATGCTCCCAGCGATAGCCGGGCAGGCGGAAGGTGATCTCCGTCGCCGGAGCGCCGCCGAGAATCCTGTAGGCCCGGCTGTTCGACGACGGGACGTGGCGGACCATGGCGAAGCCGAGGTCGCGCGGTTCGAAGGCCTTGGCCTTCTCGTGCATCGAATGTTCGGAGCGCCACCACCACTGCTGATGCACATAGGGGCCGTGGGCCGGGTCCATCAGGCCGACGACCGCGTGGTCGATGTGGGCCTCGAAATCCATCGACTCGACCAGTTTAGCGTCGCCGCCGACCACGCCGGGGAAGACCGGCGGCTCGTGATCGGGCTCCATGGGATTGCGCGGGTCCGAAGCGATCCAGACGAAAACCATGCCCTGGCTCTCACGCACCGGATACGACCGCACCCGGATCCGGGCCGGATCGATCGCCTGTTCCTCGACCAGTGAGGGAATGGCGGCGCAGACGCCGTCGGGGCGAAAGCGCCAGCCGTGATAGCAGCATTCGATCGTCTCGCCCTCGCCCTGCTTCTCGACCAGCCGGCCGGCCGACAGCGGCGCGGCGCGGTGCGGGCAGATGTCGCGCATGGCGTAGACCTGCCCGGCCCGGGTGCGCCCGATCAGGACTGGCTCGCCGAGCAGTTCGTGGCGCTTCAGCGAAGCCGCCTTCACGTCCCGCGACAGGGCGACGAAATACCAGGCGTCGAGCACGAACCCCCGGCCGAAGGCGGCGGGCGGCGCGCCACGGCTTGCGGCGGGAGCGGCGTCGGCTAGGGTCTCGGTCGAGGTCATGGCCGCCATTCTAGGACGGGCGTGGGCGTCGCCGCCACCCGCCGCGGCGACGCTTATGAAAAGCGCTTTACATTATAAAGTTGATCGGATATCCGGCTCATACGTTCATGGAAAGACCACACCAATGAAGACCGCCCTGTTGACCGTCCTCGCCGCCGCCGCCCTCGCCTCGCCGGCCCTGGCGCAGGACGGCCACGCCGCCCACGCGCCGGCCGCCGCCCCCGCCGACCACGGACACCACCACGCCGATTTCGAGTCGGGCCGCTTCCATGTCCGTGTGGACGGACCGGAACAGCCGAGCGGCGACGTTATCCTGATCCCGGGCCTGTCCTCCTCCCCGCACGTCTGGGACATGCTCACCGAAGAGCTGAAGGGCCGATACCGGGTGCATCGCATTCACGTCCAGGGCTTCGCCGGCGCCGAGCCAAGGGACAACGCCGAAGGGCCCGTCTCCGCGCCCGTGGCCGAGGACATCGCCCGCTACATCCGCGAGCAGGGCCTCGAGAAGCCGGCGGTGATCGGTCATTCGATGGGCGGAACCATCGGCATGATGCTGGCCGCCCGCCATCCGGACAGCGTCGGCAAGCTGATGGTCGTCGACATGGTGCCGTTCATGGGCGCGATGTTTGGCCGGCCCGGCACGAATCCGACCGCCGAAAGCGTCGCGCCGATGGCCGACCAGATCTACGCCGCCATGTCGCAGGGACCCGAAGAAGCCTATCGGCAGCAGGCCGCCGCCACGGTCACCAGCATGATCAAGACGGAGTCGGCCCGGTCCGGTCCGCTTGAGGACACGGCCAACAGCGACCGGCAGGTTTCCGCCGCCGCCTACCGGGAACTGATCGTCACCGATCTCCGGCCGGAGCTGGCCCGGATAACGGCGCCGACGGAAGTGCTCTACGTCGCCTTCGACTTCCCCGGCATGACGCCCGAGATCACTGACGGCATCTACCGCGCCTCCTTCGCCAATCTGCCGGGCGCCGAACTGAAGCGGATCGACGACAGCGCCCACTTCATCATGCTGGACCAGCCGGCGATCTTCGCCGCCGAGGTGAACGCGTTTTTAGAATAGGGCGTTCAAGGGCCATGCTTTCGGCGGAAAAGCCCCTCACGGTCGCGGGACGACGTGAGGGGCGTTTGCGTGCGTCCGGCGAACGGCTAAGACCGAAGCCGGACAGGATGAGGTTTCGATGGCGGGATCCGGCTTCAGCTTCGGACGGGGCGGCGGCGGCGGCGGACAACCGAAGCCGAAGCGCACGCCCATGCAGCGGCTGGTCTACTGGGGCTCGGTGCTGGCCGTCTGGGGGATCATCTTCCTGGTGGTCTTCTTCGCCGTCTTCGCGCGCGACCTGCCCGACACCTCCACCCTTTACAACATCGACCGCCAGCCCTCGATCACCTATCTGGACCGCAACGGCGCCCTGATCGCGGTGCGCGGCACCCAGCAGGCCCCGCCCGCCGATCTCGACGCCCTGCCCGACTATGTCCCGGCCGCCTTCATCGCCATCGAGGACCGGCGCTTCTACCACCATCCCGGCTTCGACCCGATCGGCATGACCCGCGCCATCGCGGCCAACATGCGGGCCGGGCGCGTGGTCCAGGGCGGCTCGACCCTGACCCAGCAGCT
>JBGTSL010000035.1:0-10002 GCA_041940325.1 Brevundimonas sp. | reverse complement strand
GCTTGCCGGACTGGGCCGGGTCGACGCCCTCCCAGATGATCGCCGTCTCGTCGCCGCGGGCCTCCAGATGCCGGTCCAGGCAGTTCCATGCCACGTTGAGCGCGCCGTCCTCGAACCAGCGGATGCGGAAGTCGGCCTTGTCGAACGAGACGTCCTTGATCCGCGACGGCGTCGTGATCCAGTCGAGACGTCGCGCCTGTTCGCTCCAGAAGGCTTCCGGATTTTCATGCGCCGCCGCCCTGGCGGCTTCGTAGCCGGCGGCGTTCATCCGGGCCCGCTGCGCCCATTCGGAGGGCACGGAATAGAGGTCTGGCTGATCGGTCATGGCGGCGGATGCTGCCCCCGCCGCCGGTCGCGGTCAACGCGCCGCGCGCGGCCCCTAGGCGCCGGCCTTCGCCGCAGGCCTGGCCCGGCATTCCTCCAGCCACCGCGCCAGGTTTCCGAATGCCTCCGGCGGGCGGTAGCGGACCAGCCGCGCGAAATCGAGCCCGACCACGGCGACGATGTCGGCGATGGTGAACCGGTCCAGGGCCATGAATTCGCGCTCCGCCAGATGGCGGTCCAGGGTCTTCATGAACTGCTCGGCCGTGGCGCGATTGTATTCCGCCACCTGCGGTAGCTGGGTGGCCTCCAGCGCCGCCAGCGCCGGGTGCGAATGGCGCACGCTGAGCATGATCGGATTTGCGAGATAGAACTCCGCCCGCCGCGTCCACATCTCGACCACCGCCTGCTCGCGAGCGTCGTGGCCGAACAGGTTCGGCTCGGGATACAGCGACTCCAGATATCGCCCGATGGCGATCGATTCCGAGATTGTCGTGCCGTCGTCCAGCGTCAGCGACGGCAGGTGCGGGACCCCGACCCGGGCCCGGTACTCCGGCGTCTTGTGTTCCCCGGCGAGGATGTCGACCTCGATCACCTCGACATCCTCGATGCCCTTCTCGGCCATCACCCAGCGCACCCGGCGCGGATTGGGCGCGCGGTGGGACGTGTAGAGCTTCATCGGGACCTCCGTTGCTTATCGCAACGCTATCAGCGGAAGATCGTCCCCGGCAAGGCCCCGACCACGGCCGCCGCCATCAGGGTGGCGAGGAAGCCGGCGAACAGCGCCTTCCACACCATGCCCAGCACCTCCTCCCGCCGCTCGGGCATCAGCACGCTCAGCCCCGTCACCGTGATCCCCACCGAGCCGATGTTGGCGAAGCCGCATAGCGCATAGGTCATCAGCATCCGGGTCCGCTCGCTGATCGCGTCCACTGGAACCTGGCCCAGTTCGATGAAGGCCTTGAATTCCGTCTGGGTCAGCTTGGTGCCCAGCAGCAGGCCCGCCTCGCGGGCGTCAGCCCACGACACGCCGGTCAGCCACGCCACCGGCGCGAATACCCAGCTGAGCAGCCATTCGACGCTGATCTCCGACCCGAACGCCGCCCCGATCATCAGATTGACCAGCGCCACCAGCGCCACGAACACGATCAGGATGGCCGAAATGTTCAGCACCACCATCAGCCCGTCGGCCGTGCCCTTGACGATGGCGTCGATGGCGCTGTCGTACTTCAGGGCGGAGTCGTAGTCGGCGTGGGCCCCGCCCTCCCCCGGCGTCTCGGGGATCATGATCCGCGCCAGTAATATGCCCGCCGGCGCCGAGACGATCGAGGCGACCAGCACATGGCCCGCCGCATTGGTCAGCGTCGGCCCGAGGATGGCGGCGTAGGCGACCATGGTCGACCCCGCCACCGTGGCCAGGCCGACCACCATCATCAGGAACAGCTCCGACCGGGTCAGCTTGTCGAGATAGGCCCGGATCACGATCGGGCTCTCGATCATGCCGAGAAAGATGTTGGCCGCCACCGCCAGCGCCGACGCTCCGCCCAGCCCCATGGTGCGCTGGAACAGGATGCCGAAGCCGTGGGTGATCCACTTCAGCACCTTCCAGTGCCACAGCAGGGCCGACAGGGCCGAGATCACCAGGATCAGCGGCAGCACCTGGAAGGCGAAGGTGAACAGGGCCCCGCCGTTGGTCACCGCATAGGGCTGGTCGCCCCCGGCAAGATAGCCGAACACGAACTGGGTCCCGGTCTGGGTGGCGCGGTTCAGCCCGTCGACCGCCCCCGTGATCGCCGCCAGCACGTTCTGCGACCCCGGTATGGCGAACAGGGCCAGCACCAGCCCCGCCTGCACCGCGATGGCGCCCAGCGTCAGCTTCCACGGAAAGGCCCGGCGGTTCTCCGACAGCGCCCAGCAGGCGGCGACGATGACGGCGAGCCCGAGCAGGCTCTGCAGGTTCAGGACGCTGAACATGGACGCATTTCCCCGGCCCGGCTCCCCGCCGGCCCCTGCCCCGTTGAACGCCACGCGCCCGGGAATGGCAAGCCGCCGAGGTCGAGGACGTGGTCAAGCTTCCGCCACGTTGCGGTCGCCCAATCACGGAACCGTGATCAACACGGACAAGGGAGACGAGGAATGCGCAGGATTTCGACGGCCGCCTTGGGGCTGGTTCTGGCGACGGCCACGGCGGCTTGTCAGCCGGCAACGGAAGATGTCGCCTATTCGGATGACGCGGTGGATATGGAGATCATCGCGCCGGCTCCTGCCGAATCTCCCGCCTCCGCCCCTGTCGCCGCCGCGGACGCTGCGGCGCCGCCGCACGCCTCGTCCGCCCCCGCTCCGTCGGGGAGCCCGGCCCCGCCGGTCACCCCGGCGCCGCCGGCCGCCCGCATCGCCTACGTCTACCGCTACGGCCTCGAGCTTCCAGTCGCGCAGGTCCCGACCCTGGTGGCGCGGCATGAGCAGGCCTGCACCGCCGCGGGGGCCGCTGTCTGTCAGGTGATCGGCTCGGAGTCGCAGCGCTACGGCCGCGACCAGCTAACCGCGCAACTCGAAATCCGCGCCACCCCCGCCTATGTCGCGGCCTTCCGGGCGCGGCTCAGCGGCGACGCTGAACAGGCCGGGGGGCGTGTCGCCCGGCAAGCCACCGACAGCGAAGACCTGACCCGCGCCATGATCGACACCGAGGCCCGGGTCCGCGCGCTGACCACCCTGCGCGACCGGCTGCAGCAGTTGCTGGCCACCCGCAGCGGACCGCTGGATCAGTTGCTGGCCACCGAGCGCGAACTGGCGCGGGTGCAGGGCGAGCTCGACGCCAACCGCTCGACGCTGGAGGCCATGCGCACCCGGGTCGCGACCTCGCGCCTCATCATCGAATACAGCGCCCTCGGCCAGTTGGCGCCTGACAGCGCCTTCCGTCCGGTGTCGGACGCCCTGTCCAACGCCTTGTCGGTGTTCATGGTCGGGGTCGCAGGCCTGATCCTGTTCGTCGCCGGCGCCCTGCCGTTCCTGATCGTCGGCATCCCGCTTGTCTGGTTCATCCTGCGCTGGCGCCGCCGGATTCGCGAGCAGCGGCGAGCGGCGAAGCGGGCGCAGGCGATCGAGGCGGAAGGGACCGACCCGAAGGCCTAGGCCTGACGCCGCACCAGCCGGCCGTAGTCTTCCATCAGGCCGAGGCTCAGGGCGCCGGGGGTGAATCGGTATTCGCCGATCTCGCTCACCGGCGTCACCTCGGCGGCCGTGCCGGTCAGGAAGCATTCGCTGAAGGTCGACAGCTCCTCGGGGCGAATGTGGCGGACCACCACCTCGATGCCCCTCGCCTTGGCCATTTCGATCACCGTCTGGCGGGTGATGCCGTCCAGGATGGCGTCGACGGGCGGGGTGTGCAGCACGCCGTCCTGGACGAGGAAGACGTTGGCGCCGGTCGCCTCGGCCACATAGCCGCGCCAGTCCAGCATCATGGCGTCGGCGTAGCCGCGCCGCTCGGCCGCGGTCTTGGACATGGTGCAGATCATGTAGAGGCCCGCCGCCTTGGCCGCCGACGGCGCCGTGGCCGGGTCGGGGCGGCGCCATTTGGCCCACTCCAGCCGGATGCCCTTCGCCTTGGTCTCCGGATCGAAATAGCTGGGCCACTCCCACACCGCGATGGCGACGCGGACCTTGTTCTGGGCGGCCGAGACGCTGACGGTCTCCGGCCCGAGAAAGGCCACCGGCCGGATGTAGCAGTCCGACAGTCCCATCTTGTCGCAGGTCGCCTTGCAGGCGGCGTCGATCTCGGCCACGCTGTAGGGAAGGTCGAAATCCAGCAGGTTTGCAGAGCGCTTCAGGCGTTCGCTATGCGGGGTCAGCTTGAAGATTTCGCCGCCGTACATACGCTCACCCTCGAATACCGACGAGCCGTAGTGAAGGGCATGGGTCAGAACGTGCGTTTTCGCGTCCCGCCAGGGCACGAAATCGCCGTCCATCCAGATCCAGCCGTCACGATCGTCGAAAGGAACGAAGGCCATTGAAGAACGTCTCCCGCGTCTGTCCCCGGGTTAGACCCGTCCGAACCGCCCGGGTCAACGCCCCGGCGGCCCGTCGGCGCCCTTCCGCATGAGCGACGTTCGCCCCCACGGCCGCTCCGGACCGGTCGCCGGGCCCGGGGCCGGACGCCACCTGCTGGTCGTCGACGACGACGACCGCATACGCGAACTGCTCAAGGAGTTCCTCGCGCGCGAGGGCTACCGCGTCACGGGCGCGGCCCACGCGGCGGCAGCCAAGCGCCTGATGGAGCTGATCGAATTCGACCTCGTCGTGCTCGACGTGATGATGCCGGGCGAGAGCGGCTTCGACCTGACCACCTGGGTCAGGTCCAAGGCCGAGACCTCGAAGACGCCGGTGCTGCTGCTGACCGCCAGAGGCGACCCGGACGACCGCATCGAAGGCCTGTCGCGCGGCGCCGATGACTACATGTCCAAGCCGTTCGACCCTCGCGAACTGGCCCTGCGGGTCGACGCCATCCTGCGCCGCACCGGCGGCAAGCCCCTGACCCCGCGCGAGATCAAGCTCGGGCCGGCGGTGTTCGACATGGAGCGGCTGGAGCTGTCGAAGGACGGCAAGCCCCAGCGCCTGACCGAGGCCGAGGCCCAGCTGCTGAAAACGCTCGCCATCCACGCCCACGCCCCGGTCGAGCGCATGAGCCTCTCGCCGGACACCGCCGACATCACCGGACGCGCCGTCGACGTCCAGGTCACCCGCCTGCGCCGCAAGCTGGAAGCCGACCCCAAGAACCCGCGCTACCTGCAGACCGTGCGCGGCGTCGGCTACATGCTGGCCCCGGACTGAGCCGCCGGTGCGCTGGCTCCCCGCAAACGTCTGGGCGCGGGTGCTGAAGCGGCGCCTGCCGACCTCGCTGTGGGGCCGGTCGCTGCTGATCATCGTCCTGCCGGTGCTGGTCATGCAGGTCGCGGTCACCTGGGCCTTCTTCGACATGCACTGGCAGACCGTGACGGCTCGCCTGTCCGAGGGTCTGGCCGGCGACATCGCCTGGGTGTCGGAAAGCTACGCTGAAGATCCGACGCCCCGGAATCTGGCCGTCATCGCCGACCGGGCCCAGCGTTCGATGTCGCTGTCGGTGGACCTTCGCGAAGGCGACGTCCTGCCGCGCGAACAGGATCGCGGCCCCATCGGGGTGGTCGACCGGACGCTGGAGGAGGCCCTGACGTCGCGGGTCGACCGCTCCGTCTGGTTCTCGACCACGCGCTATCCCGCCTATGTCGACATCCGGGTGCAGCTCGACACGGGCGTGATACGGATCATCGCCCCGCGCGAGCGCGCCGTGGCCACCCAGGCCCATATCTTCGTCGTCTGGCTGTTCATCGCCACCATCCTGCTGATGGGCGTGGCCATCCTGTTCATCCGCAACCAGGTCCGGGCCATCGAGCGCCTCGCCGAGGCCGCCGAGGCCTTCGGGCGGGGCGAGACCCGCGAGCGCTTCAAGCCGCACGGGGCCCGCGAGGTCCGCGCCGCCGCGAAGGCGTTCATGGACATGCGCGACCGCATCCAGCGCCATATCGATCAGCGCACCGCCCTGCTCGCCTCGGTCAGCCACGACCTGCGCACCCCCCTGACCCGCCTGCGGCTGGAACTGGCTCTCGCGCCCCCGTTCAAGCGCGCCTCGGCCATGCAGGGCGATCTCGACGAGATGGAGCACATGATCGACGAATACCTCGCCTTCGCCCGCGGCGAGGCCGGCGAGGCGGCGCAAACGGTCTCCATGGCCGAGCTGCTGGCCGTGGCGGCGGAAGATGTCCGCCGGGCGGGGGCCGAGGTCGAGTTGTCTATAGAGGAAGGCCTGACCGCCAGCCTGCGCCCGCTCGCCATCAAGCGCGCCCTCGCCAACCTCGCCGGCAACGCCGCCGCCCATGGCGACCGCGTCCGGCTCGCCGCGCGGACCCTGCCCTCGGGGGGAATCGAGATCACCGTCGAGGACGACGGGCCGGGCATCCCCGACGACATGCACGAAGAGGCCTTCCGGCCCTTCTCCCGGCTTGACGAGGCCCGCAACCAGAACCGCAAGGGCGTCGGCCTCGGCCTGGCCATCGCCCGCGACGTGGCGCGCGGTCACGGCGGCGACATCGCCCTCGGCCGCAGCGACCTCGGCGGATTGCGGGCCGCGATCCGCCTGCCCGGCTGAGCGATCACAAAATGCGCGCGCGACTGGCGAAGCGGGGCCGCAGGGCGCATCTTCGATCCGACAGGGCTATTGGAGGATACGATGCGTAAACTCGCCTTTCTCGCGCCCCTCGGCGCCGTGCTCGCCGTCGCCGCCGGTCCCGCCCTGGCCGGCCCGGCCTCGGTCCATGTCGCCATCGGCCCCGACTTGCAGGAGAAGGCCGACGAACTGGGCCAACGCGACGTGCGCGAACAGGCCGACCGTCTCGCCGAGGTCGTGCGCCGCGCCCTGGCCCGCGAGGGCCGGCTCGACGGGGCCCGGATCGATCTGGTTCTGACCGACCTGAAGCCCAACCACCCGACCTTCGAACAGCTGGCCCAGCGGCCCGGGCTGGACGGGCATCGCAGCCTCTCCATCGGCGGCGCCGCCATCGAGGGCAGCGTCACCACCGCCGACGGCGAGGTGCTGCCGGTCCGCTACGACTGGTACTCGACCAGCCTCGCCGAGGTTCGCGGCCACACCACCTGGCAGGACGCCGACCGCGCCTATGAGCGGCTGGCCCGCCGTCTGGCCGACGGCCGCTACGTCAGCCGCTGATTTCCTTCGCCCGCGCGACGGCGGCGTTGACGGCGGCTGCGGCCGCGCGGGCGACGTCGCCGCCCGCCTCCATGGCGTCGAGGCCGGCCCGCGTGGTGCCGCCGGGCGAGGCGATCCGCGCGACCAGGTCCTCCAGCGGCGCGCCGGTCTCGGCCCCCGCCCCGGCCGAGCGCAACGCCCCCCGCGCCAGCTGTTCGGCCGCGTCCCGCGACAGGCCCTGGGCCTCCCCCGCCCGCGCCAGCGCCTGGACGAAGGCGTAGACAAAGGCCGGGGCCGAGCCCGCCGTCGCCGTGGCCGCGTCCATCAGGGACTCGTCATCCAGTTCAGGCACGTCGGCGATCGGTTCGAAAAGGCCGCGGGCGCTCTCGCGCGCCCGGGCGTCGGCGGACCAGAGGGCCGCGACGCCGCGGGCCTGGGCCACGCCGGTGGTCGGCATGACCCGCGCCACGGGACGCCCGGCCACGCCGGCGATCTCGCCCGCCTTCACCCCGGCCATGACCGAGACGACCGGCGTGTCCGCGGGCAGATGATCGAGCGTCGGCGCGATCGCCTCGCGCCACTTCGCCGGCTTCACCGCCAGCACGACGGCCCGCGCCGCGCCGAGGGCCTCCAGCGGCGGATTGATCCGCGCGCCCCGCGCCTTCGCGGCCACGGTCGCGGGTTTGTCGGACGGCGTCAGAATGATCAGTTCGGCGGGCGTGACGGTCCCCGTCGCGAGCCAGCCCTCGAGAATCGCCGATCCAAGGCGACCGCAGCCCACCAGGACCACGGCGCCGTTCGATGAGTTGTCAGTCATGTCCTCAGGCTGAACCGACCGTCTCGAAGAGGCAAGAGTCGATGGCCTCCTGCGGCTTCTTGTTGCCGCGGATCATGAAGTCGAAGGCCGGATAGTAGCGATCCGCCGCCTCGACCGCCGCGTCGATCATCGACGCCGCCTGACCCAGGGTCGGCCGCTCGCCCATGGGCAGGGCCAGCGAATGACGGAAGACGATCTCGCCGTCCTCCGCCCAGACCTCGAAATGCCCCATCCAGGTGCGCTGGTTGATCAGGCCGACCAGCTCATAGGCCGCCGCCCGGCGCGACTTCGACGCCTGCAGGTCCAGGGCGCAGCACAGCTGCAGGCAGTCGCCCTCCGGCCGCCAGGCGAACCACAGCTCATAGTCCTTCCAGTCGCCGGCCAGGGCGAAGGCGAGATCGCCCTCGTCGGTGCGGTCGAACGGCAGGTTCTCGGCCACCAGGACGTGCTCCACGACATCCAGAGGATCGTAGGGAAGCTCGACTTCTTCCGGGCGGGCAGTGTCCATCAAGGGGTCTCCGGGCGCGACTCACGCCCTCTCAGGGAACGGTATGCGGGTTCGCAGATTCGGCTCAACCGGCTGCGTCCTGTGAGGGAGAAGCCGCTGTGGACGTTCCCTTTTGAGGCTTCTTCGCCCCCTTCAGCGTGGCGATTTCGGCCCGCAGGGCGGCGATCTCGGCCTTCAGGGCGTCGAATTCGTCGCGCCGCACCAGATCCATGTCCGCCGCGAACCGGTCAGCCTGGGCGCGGAAGGCGGTCTTCGCCTCCTCCCCTGCGGCCTGCGCCAGTCCCATCGCCCCGGTGGTCAGCTTGGCGAACTCGTCGAGGATGGGATTGCGGGTCTGCATGGAAACTCTCCGACTCAGGCGATCGAGCGTCGTTAACGGATGGTTGCCCCATATGGTGAACGAAACCTTGCTGTCGAGGATCGGCGTGGCGTCATTTGGGCGCGGCCGGTGCGGATTATTCAGGGACGGAGGCGGCGACGCTTGCTAAACCGGACGCCGAACCGGCCGCGCAGGAGCACCCGTGCAATTCCCCGACATCGACCCCGTATGGTTCAGCATCGGACCGCTTGAGATCCGCTGGTACGCCATCGCCTATGTGGCGGGCATCGTCCTCGGCTGGTGGTACGCCAACCGCCTGGCCCGCAACAACGCGATCTGGCAGCCGCGCAAGCCGCCGGTGACCACGCTGCAGCTCGACGACCTGGTGCTGTGGATCACCCTCGGCATCATCCTCGGCGGCCGCCTGGGCTACGCCCTGTTCTACAAGCCGTCGCTCTACGCCGACCTCTTCGCCGGCGCCGACTGGGGCGAGCGGCTGGCCCTGTTCCGGCTGTGGGACGGCGGCATGTCGTTCCATGGCGGCCTGATCGGCGTCACCCTGGCGATCGTCTGGTTCGCCCGCAGGAACAGGGTCCCCCTGCTCAGCCTCGGCGACCTCGTCGCCCCGGTCGTGCCGCTGGGCCTGTTCTTCGGCCGCATCGCCAACTTCATCAACGGCGAGCTGTGGGGCCGCCCGACCGACGCACCCTGGGGCATGGTGTTCTGCAACGACACCATCCTCGACCTCTACGGCCAGTGCCCCGCCGGCCTCGTGCCCCGCCACCCCAGCCAGCTCTATGAGGCGGCGCTTGAGGGCGTCGTTCTCGCCGCCGTCCTGTGGCTGGCCGTCTTCAAGGGCCGCCTGCTGGCCAAACCCGGCTACGTCACCGGCATCTTCCTGTTCGGCTACGGTCTCGCCCGCGCCTCGCTGGAGACCGTGCGCCAACCCGATTTCGGCATGGAGAACCTGCCGCTGGGCCTGACCATGGGGATGATGCTGTCGATCCCGATGATGATCATCGGGGCCTGGCTGATCTGGCGCGCCTGGAGCCGTCCGCCGGCCCCCGCGGAGGGCTGAGTGTCGCTCAAGGACCGGCTGGCGCGCGAGATCGCCCTGACCGGGCCGATGACGGTCGCCGACTATGTCGCGCGCTGCCTCCATGACCCGCAGGGCGGCTACTACGCCACCCAACCGGCCATCGCCCATAGCGCGACGCCGATGCCGAACAGGTAGTTCATCAATCCGACGAGAAACACGTAGTTGTACAGGAGCGGAAACGCGAACAACGGTGTCATCGACCAGC
>JBGTSL010000034.1:0-10072 GCA_041940325.1 Brevundimonas sp. | reverse complement strand
ATCGCGCAGGCACGGTGAGTGGGCCGCCCCGACCACACAGCCCCGCTTTCCCTCTGATCCTCGGGTCAAGCCCGAGGATGACGACGGTGTGAGTGCGGAGATAGGCAACCGCCCTCCCGCCTGATATTCGCCGCCCATGGCCGCCTCCGCAGGACCCGAAATCGAGCGCCTGATCTCGCTCCTCGCCAAACTCCCCGGCATGGGTCCCCGCTCGGCCCGCCGCGCCGCCCTCGCCCTGCTCAAGAAGCGCGACCAGCTTCTGGTCCCGCTCGCCGCCTCCCTGCAGGAGACCGCCGACAAGGTCGTCTCGTGCAGCGTCTGCGGCGCCCCGGACACCCGCGACCCCTGCTCGATCTGCTCGGACGGCGCCCGCGACAACGGCCTGATCTGCGTGGTCGAGGAGGCCGGCGCCCTGTGGGCCATGGAGCGCTCCGGCGCCTTCCGCGGCAAATACCACGTCCTCGGCGGCCTGCTTTCGGCCCTCGACGGCGTCGGCCCGGATGCGCTCCGGGTCGCCGAACTGGTCGGCCGGGTCCGCGGCGGCGAGGCGAAGGAGGTCGTCCTCGCCCTGCCCGCCACCGTCGACGGCCAGACCACGGCCCACTACCTCGCCGAACGGCTCGCTGGCTCGGGCGTCGAGATCACCTCCCTCGCCCGCGGCGTCCCCGTCGGCGGCGAGCTCGACTGGCTCGACGACGGCACCATCATCCAGGCCCTGCGGCAGCGCCGGCCGGCCTAGGCCAGGTCCTTCCCCCCGCCGTCACCCTCGGGCTTGACCCGAGGGCCAGACCATCCGGTGCGGCGTCGAAGATCGCATGGGCCCGGTCTCGGGGCCGCCGCCAACACACAGCCCGCTCAACGTGAGAAAACCCCTACGTCCGATTCTGACGCAGGCCGGATGTAGACTGCGGCGTGGACGGCCATCCGGCCCGTCCGGAGGGATCGAGACCGACATGCAGGCTTGGGACGAAACAGACCCTGCAGACTCTGCACACGGTGTTTTCCGGGTTTCACCCGGGTGTAATCCGGCGCGCCCTTCATGGCGGCCCGCGGCGACGTCCGGCGCCGACTCTGCAGATCCTGCACACGGTGTTTTCTGGATTTTACCCGGGCATAACCCGGCCTCCTCCCGCCATGGCGGCGCCCGGCGACTCCCGCTAAGGAACGGAGCATGAACGCTTCCCTCGTCGCCTTTTTCGCCGCCGCCGTGGTCGCCGTCATCGCTCTCGGCTGGGCCCTGATGGAGCGCCGCCGCGCCGCGGCCGCCGAGGCCCGCGCCTGGGATCTGCACGCGCGCCAGGCCGAGACCGAGGCGCACCTGCGGGCCGCCCAGGATTCCGCGGCGGCCAACGCCGAACTGCTCCGAGCCCAGGCGAGAGAGTCCGCCTCCACCGTCGCCGAGGAACTGCTCAAACGCACCGACGAGACCTTCCGCAACCGCGAACTGATGGCCCGCGAGCGGATGGAGGCCCAGCTCAAGCCGGTCGCCGACACCCTCGCCAAATTCCAGGAACACGTCGCCGCCCTCGAAAAGGTCCGCGCCGAGGAGACCGGCGGCCTCAAGGAACAGCTGCAGCTCCTGATGACCGCCTCCACCGCCACCCGCGACGAGGCCCGCCGCCTGACCGAGGCGCTCAAGGGCAACACCGGCCGACGCGGCCGCTGGGGCGAACAGACCTGCCGCAATGTGCTCGAGGCCGCCGGCATGGCCGGCCGCTTCGACTTCACCGAACAAACCTCGACCGCCGACGACCAGGGCCGCCAGCAGCGCCCCGACTTCGTCGTCCGCATGCCCGGCGGCGGCATGTTCGTCATCGACGCCAAGGTGCCGCTGGCCTTCCCCGACGCCGCCGACGGCGACGAGGAGGCGCAGGGGCGCGCCGCCTCGATGCGCACCGCCGCCAGCATGAAGACCCACGTCCGCCAGCTGTCGTCCAAGGCCTATCAGGACCAGTTCAAGCCCGGCCCCGACGTCGTCGTCATGTTCGTGCCGGGCGAGTCCTTCCTGTCCGCCGCGCTGGACCACGAGCCCGACCTGATCACCCAGGCCATGGACGCCCGCGTGCTGATCGCCACCCCGACCACCCTGTTCGCCCTGTGCAAGGCCGTCGCCTACGGCTGGCGCGCCGAGGAGCAGGCCAAGAACGCCGAACATGTGGCGAAACTGGGCAAGGAGCTCTACAAACGCCTGTCGGTGATGGGCGGCCACGCCGCCGCCGTCGGCCGCGCCCTCGACACCGCCGTCGGCAAATACAACCAGTTCGTCGGCTCGCTGGAGAGCCAGGTCATGGTCTCGGCCCGCCGCTTCGAGGACCTGCATGTCGACCACGAGGGCAAGGACCTTCCCGAACTGCCGCCCGTCGAGGGCTCGCCCCGCTCCCTGTCCCGCCCCGAACTGATCGCCGCGCCCGCTCGCGACATGGCGGCGGAACAGTCATGACAAGGTCGCTTGACACCGCTCTGGTGTGATGTAAAACACCCTTGTCACCCGGCAAGGAGCCCAGCATGACCCCCGCCCCGCGTCCCAAACGCCCCCACGGCCCTGGAACCTACGTTCTGCTGCTGGTCGTCATCGCCATCATCGGCGGCGTCGGCGGCGCGGCGCAGGGCCTGATCGGCGACCGGGGCGGCGTCCTGGGCCTGGTGCTCACCGCAGCCATCATGAGCGTCACCATGGCCATCGCCCTCGTCGGCTGCGTCTGGTGGTGGCGCGGCATCGACGAGGCGGCGCGCGAGGCCCACAAATGGGCCTGGTGGTGGGGCGGCTCGGGCGGCGTCCTCGTCGGCTCCATCGTCCTGCTCACCCTGACCTTCAGCGAAGACGCCGCCACCCCGGTCGAGGTCGGCGTCAGCGCCCCGGACCTGATCGCAGGCGGCATGTTCGCCATCCTCCTGTTCCAGCTGGCCGGCTATTCCATCGCCTGGGCCGCCTGGTGGCTCAGACACCGCTAGGAGCGCCGGATGAACAACCGCCTCAAGGTGCTGCGCGCCGAGCGCAACTGGAGCCAGGCCGACCTCGCCGAACGGCTGGGCGTCTCGCGCCAGACCGTCAATGCGCTGGAGACCGGCCGGTACGATCCCTCCCTGCCCCTCGCCTTCCGCATCGCCCGCGTCTTCGACCAGCCCATCGAAGCCATCTTCATCGACGCCGAATGACCCTCACCCCCCGCAGCTTCCGCCTTCAGGGACCCGACATGACCTTCCGGAAACGCCTCAAGACCACCGCCTCCACCCTCGGCCGCCTGACCCTCGGCGCCGTGCTCGGCCTCGGCCTCGCCCTGTCGGCGGCGGATCGCGTCCTCGCCCAGGCCGTCCCTCCGGTGGCCGAGGCCGCTCCGGCCATCCGCGCCATCCCGCCCGCCGAGGGCCGCGGCCCCGCCCTCTGGGTCATCCGGGACGAGGACTCGACCCTCTATCTGTTCGGCACCGTCCACCTGCTGCACCCGACCACGGGCTGGGGCACGGATCGCATCGAGACCGCCTTCGACAGCGCCGACCGGCTGGTGCTCGAAATCTCCAACCCGGACGACCAGGCCGCGGTCGTCCCGCTGATCCAGCAGCATGGACTGGCTCCGACCGAGCGACTGACCCTGAAGCTGAGCGCCGGCGAGCTGACCCTGCTCGACAATGCGGCCCGGAGCATGGGGCTGACGGCCGCCCAGATGGACCCCTTCCGTCCGTGGTTCGCAGCCCTGACCCTTTCGGTCGCCCCGCTTCAGAAGGCCGGCTACGATCCGGCCAGCGGCGTCGAACTGCTGCTGAAGGCCCGGGCCGAGGCGGCGGACAAGCCGGTGAGCGGCTTCGAGACCGTCGACGAGCAGATTCGCATCCTCGCCGGCTTCCCCGAAGACGCCCAGATGGCCTTTCTGCGCAGCACGCTGGAAGGCTATGAAAACGCCACGGTCGAGCTGGACCGGCTGGTCGAGGCCTGGGCCGCCGGCGACGTCGAAGCGATCGAATCCATCGGCGTGGAGTCGATGCGCGAGGGCGGCGAGGAACTCTACCAGGCCCTGCTGGTGCGCCGGAACACCAACTGGGCCGACCAGATCCAGACCCTGCTGGAAGGCTCCGGCACCGCCTTCATCGCCGTCGGCGCCGCCCACCTCGCCGGCGACGACAGCGTCCAGGAAATCCTCGAACAGCGCGGCGTGGAGGTCGACGTCGCCCCCTGACCCGTCAAAGGCCCGGCCGCCGCGCCGGGCCTTTTCTTTTGCCGGCGCGAAGCTATGGTCCGCGTCCGATCGGCGACCCGGTCGCGGCCGTAGTTCAGAGGTAGAACGTCAGCTTCCCAAGCTGAATGTCGCGGGTTCGATTCCCGCCGGCCGCTCCACTTTCGCCAGAGTACGGACACGCTGCGGCCCGGAGCCTGTCGGCGAATTAATCCACCTGTCCAGCTTGTAACTGGAGCCTCTTCCGGGGCGCGGGCACGGTCCGCGCAACAGGGAGAGGGACCATGAAGAAGACCATCTGGCTGGCCACCGTCGCCGCATCCGTGCTGGCAGCGCCGGCTCTCGCCCAGACCACGCCAACCCAGTCGCCCACCCCCGACAGCGCCGCCCGGGCCCCGGTCCCGACCGGCCCCGTCCAGTCCGCGCCCGAAGTCGACGCCGCCCAGCGGGGCGTGCTCGTCTTCGAACCGGCCTTCTTCGCCGACTCCCGTCCCGACACGGCGCTGGACATGATCGCCCGCCTGCCGGGCTTCGGGCTGAACACCGGCAACAGCGGCACCCGCGGCTTCGCCGGCGCGGCGGGCAACGTCCTGATCGACGGCGACCGACCCTCGTCCAAGAGCGACAGCCTCGACCAGGTGCTGCGCCGTATCTCCGCCGACAGCGTCGAGCGCATCGAACTGATCCGCGGGGGGGCGCCGGGCATCGACATGCAGGGCCAGTCCGTCGTCGCCAACGTCGTCCTGCGCCGCACCGTCACCGTCGAGCGGGTGCTGGAATTCAACAACTACATGTACCCCGACGGCTACATGGGTCCGATCCTCGCCGGCCAGTACTCGCGCCGCGAGGGCGACAACTCCATCGAAGGGTCGATCAGCGCCACCACGGACCGCACCGACGGCACCGGCGACGGCTTCCGCCGTCGTTACGACGCCAACGGAGCCCTGATCCAGGATGCCGACCTGGTGCTGTGGGACCGCTTCCGCAACGTCCGGGCCACCGGCGCGATCCAGCGCCCCTTCGCGGGCGGCAAGCTGCGCGTCAACGGACTGGCGGGCTGGTTCGGCAGCGAGCGCGAACAGGATGTCCTGATCCGGTCCGGCGCCGGCATCGACAACTTCACGGACGAGGAATCCGACTCGGTCAACGGCGAGCTCGGGATCAACTGGACCCGCGACCTGTCGCCCCGCCTGGGCCTCGAGCTGGTCGGTCTGCAACGCTACGGGACCGAAGACTATGTCGGCGTCTCCGAAAGCGGCGCTGACACCTCGACCTTCTCCGCCGATGGCAGCCAGGGCGAGTCCATCGGCCGCGCCGTGCTGCGCTTCCGGCCCAACGACCGCTGGGCCTTCGAGACCGGGGCCGAGGTCGCCTACAACTTCCTGGACAGCTCGACCGCCTATGAGGAGAACGGCGTCGCCATTCCCCTCCCCTCGTCCTCGGTCAAGGTCGAGGAGCTGCGCGGCGAGGCCTTCGGCCAGGCCACCTGGCGGCCCAGTCCGAAACTGACCATCGAGGCCGGCCTTCGCGTCGAGGTCTCCGAGATCAGCCAGTCCGGCGACAGCGACCAGAGCAAGTCCTTCGTCTATCCCAAGCCACGGGTGCAGCTGACCTGGACCCCCTGGACCGGCCACCAGTTCCGCTTCCGCGCCGAGCGTCAGGTCGGCCAGCTGGACTTCGGCGATTTCGTCGCCTCGGCCGACATCGACATCGGCCAGGTCGAGGGCGGCAACCCCGACCTCGAGCCTGACAAGACCACCATCGTGGAAGCCGTCTACGAGCGGCGCTTCTGGGGTGAAGGGGTTCTCGAACTGTCGGCCGCGCACGGCGAGGTCGAGGATGTCATCGACATCATCCCGCTGACGGGGGGCTTCGACGGCGTCGGCAACATCGGCGACGGTTCGTTCGATCAATACCAAGTCCGGCTGACCCTGCCGATGGACAAGCTGGGCATTCCCAACGCCCGCCTTCAGGCGCGCGGCAGCTGGGCCCACACCGAGGTCACCGATCCCGTGACCGGCGAGACCCGCCGCTTCCAGGGCAATCAGGCCTTCGGCTGCGGCGTGGCCTTCAACCACGACCTGCAGGGCGGCAAATACTCCTACGGCTTCGACCACGGCTGCAATATCGACAAGGGCCGCCTCTTCCGGGTGCGCGAGGTCCGCGCCCTCTACGCCGAGCCCTTCGTCACCCTCTACGGCCAATGGAAGCCGTCGTCGGACACCACCATCCGCCTCGACATCGGCAACGCCACCGACCGCGAACGCGGCTACGACCGCGACATCTACGCCGGACCGCGCGACGTCGCCCCGGTCGCCTTCCGCGAGGTGCGGCGCACGAAGATGAGCCCCTGGTTGTTCCTGCAGATAAGAAAGACCTTCTGAAGAAGGCAGCCCTCACCCCAGAGAAACTGCGGCGCGCCTCATCCCCGCGCAGCAAAAAGGGCGGAGCCGCGAGGCCCCGCCCTTCTTTCTTGCGTCCCTCGCCGGATCAGGCGGGGGTGCTGGCCCCCGGCCGGGCGACGTTGCCGTCTTCCTGGCCGCGATCCGTGACGCTCGGCCCCGGATGGTTGTCGGCGTCGTTGGCGCCGTGCGACCAGCCCTTGATCAGGAAGCTGATCAGGATGAAGGCCACGCCGATGCCCACGCCCCACTTGCCGAGCGAGTCGAAGCCCGCCAGCGAGGTCTGCAGGGCGCCGGCCGGATCCAGCACCTGGCCGCCGACGGTCTCGGTGCCCATCAGGCCGGCGATATAGCCGCCGACGTACTGGGCGATCGAGCTGGCCAGGAACCACACCGCCATCATGAAGCTGACCACGGAGGGCAGCGACAGCTTGGTGATCTCCGACAGGCCCACCGGCGACAGGAACAGCTCGCCCGTCGTGTGCAGCATGTAGAGCAGGGCCAGCATGATCAGCGGCATCTGGAAGGCGCTGTTGACCATGCCGGAACCGGCGGCCCAGACCACGACCAGAAAGCCGAGGCCGACCTGCACCAGGCCGAGACCGAACTTCATCGTCGGGTTCGGGTCCATCTTCTTCGAGGCCAGGAAGGCCCACATCGCCGCGAAGATCGGCGCGAAGATCAGGATGAAGCCGGCGTTGAACGACTGCACCTGCGCCGCCGTGATGGTGGCGTCGATCCAGAGGCCCGAGGGTTCGATGCCCGCCGCCGCCAGCTGGGCCGGCGTGCCGATGGTGATGCCGAGGAACTGCATCGCCACCGGGGTGATGGTCAGGTCCACGTTGCGGTCGGCGAACAGGTTCAGCGAGGTGCCGGCCTGTTCGAACAGGGTGAAGAACACCACCGCCCCGAATATCAGCACCACCGCCAGCATCATCCGCTGGCGCTGCACCCACGTCTTGCAGACGAAGCCGATGATCCAGGCGATGAAGAGCAGCGACAGGCCGGTCGAGACGGTCAGCACGGTGCCCACCAGGGCGTTGCGCTGGACCATGAACCAGACGACGGCGACACCGAGGATGGCCGCGCCGTAGATCAGCCATTCGCGGTTGATCGGCCCGAACAGGGGCCGCTTGATCAGCTCCGGGTTCGGCGGCTCGCCGTTGCCCTGCAGCAGCGGCTTGCCGAGCACGAAGACCACGAGGCCCAGCGCCATGCCGACGCCGGCGAGGCCGAAGCCGGCCCACCAGCCAACCGTCTGGCCCAGCAGGCCGCACAGCACCGCGGCCCAGAAGGCCCCGAGGTTGATGCCGTAGTAGTACAGGGTGAAGCCGGAATCCCGGCGCGGATCGCCCTGCTGGTACAGCTGGCCGACGATCGTCGAGATGTTCGGCTTGAGGAAGCCGACCCCCATGATGATCAGCGAGATGGCCAGGTAGAAGATGTTGACGCCGGCCATGTCGCGCGTCTGCTCGAGCTCATAGGAGCCTTGGGGCAGAACCTGCGGCAGGCTGGCGCCGGCGGGCAGGTCGGTCAGCGCCAGGCCGCCGTCCTCGGACGGGGTGAAGGCGTAGCGTTCGCCGTCGACCATGATGCCGACCTCGCGCGCCGCGCCGCGGCCCTCGCTGACGACCTCGTACTGGGCGCCGGCGTAGGTCAGGGTCTCGGTCGCCGGCCGGCCCTCGAAGGCCATCATGCCGTGGCCGGCCACCAGCAGCACGGCGCCGAAGGCGATGGCCTTGCGGGTGCCGATATAGCGGTCGGCCATGATGCCGCCGATCAGGGGCAGCAGATAGACCAGCGAGGTGTAGGAGCCGTAGGTGGCGCTCGCCGCGGCGTCGTCGAACAGGAAATGCTGGGTCAGGAAGAAGATCAGGATGCCGCGCATCCCGTAGTAGGAGAACCGCTCCCACATCTCGGCGAAGAACAGGATGATCAGCCCTTTCGGGTGGTTCTTCAGGATCTGCATCAGGACGGGCACGCCCGTCAGCAAGGTGATGATCAGACCGGCGATGATCACGATATTCATGCGGTTTCTCCCCCCGCTCGCCGGGCTTCAAGCCCGGCCGGCGCCGCGAAGGCGCTCCCTCCATCCGTTCTACTCAACGGCTCACTCCTGAATTGCTGCGCCCCACCTGACGCGCGAAGGCGCATAAGCAGCACGGCGCGCAAGACCGGACAAGGGTTAAGGGTAAATTGGGCGTGAGTGGCGGTGGACGGACGCACGCGGCAGGATGGGGGCGAACGGGGGAGATTCGACCCATGGGAGCTCCGGCGCGCCGGTCCGTCTTGCTGGGACTGGGCTCCGCCGTGGCGGCCGGACTGGGCCCGCAGGCCTGCGCCCCCGCCGCGCGATCGGCCGCCGGGGACATCGCCGCCGCCGGCCAGCCCGCCGCCCTGCTGGTCTGGGCCGTCGCCCGCGAGCGGCTCGCCGCCTGGCCGCGCCGGCCGGACCCCGCCGCCCTCGCCGCCCTGCCCGCGCTCGCCGCCGACCTGCCCGAGACCGGCGCCCTCGCCAGCGGCGGCGGCCGGCCCGCCTCGCCCGAGGCCATCGCCGCCCTGAAACCGCGACTGGTCATCGATTATGGCGACACCGATTCCGAAGATCAGGGCCTCGCCGCCCGCATGCGGGCCCGGCTCGGCGTCGACTGGCGGCTGATCGACGGCGCCCTGCCCCGCATTCCGGAGGCCTTCCGCGAGGCGGGCCGCCTGCTCGACGCCCGTCCCCATGCGGAGGGGCTCGCCGCGGCGGCCTCCGAAATCCTGGAACGCTGGCGCCGCGCGCCCGCCGGCCCCGCCTTCTACTACGCGCGCGGCGCCGACGGGCTGGAGACCGGTTTTCGCGGCGCCCTCGCCACCGAGGTGCTGGAAGGGGCCGGCTGGACCAATGTCGCCGGGGGCTCCCGCGACATCGGCCGGGTCACCCGCGAGCAGGTCGCGGCCTGGGACCCCGAGGCGATCGTCACCCTCAGTCCCGCCTTCGCCCGGGCCGCCGCCGACGATCCGCTGTGGCGGCGGCGGCGCGACGGCGGACGCCGCCGCCTGCTGCTGCTCCCCACGATCCCATTCGGCTGGATCGACCGCCCGCCGTCCGTCAACCGCCTGCTCGGCTGCGCCTGGCTCGCCGATCCTGACGCCGCCTCAATGGCGCTGACCCGGCTCAGCCACAGCCTCTACGGCTTCGCGCCCGCCGACATCCCCCGTCCCCGGTGGATTCCCTGACCCGGCTCCGCGCCCGGATGGCCGCACTGGCCCTGGCGCTGCTGGCGCTGGCCGGCGCCGCGACGGTGCTGGCCACCGGCCCGCTGGCCGTCGCGCCGGACGACCTGATCGCCGCCCTGTTCGGCGAAGGCCCGCCCGAGGCCGAGCTGGCCCTGGCCCTGCGCGGCCCGCGCCTGCTGGCGGCCATGACCTGCGGCGCCGCCCTCGCCGGCGCGGGCGCCGGGTTCCAGATCCTGTTCCGCAATCCGCTCGCCGGCCCTTACGTGCTCGGGGTGTCGG
>JBGTSL010000033.1:0-10123 GCA_041940325.1 Brevundimonas sp. | reverse complement strand
CGGTCGCCTTCACCGACGACTGGGCCGAGGACGCCGCCCGTCGGGATTTCCGGCTCAACGCCGTCTACGCCGACGCCGCCGGTCACGTTTTCGACCCGACGGGCGAGGGGATCGCCGACGCCCTGGCCGGGCGGATCGTCTTCGTCGGCGATCCGGAGACCCGTATCCGCGAGGATTTCCTCCGCATCCCGCGCTTCTTCCGCTTCCATGCCTGGTATGGGCGGGGCGAGCCGGACGCGGCGGCGCTGGCCGCCTGCCGCTCTCTGGCGCCCGGGATGACGCGGCTGTCGGCCGAGCGGGTGTCCAGCGAACTGATGAAGCTGCTGTCCGCGCCCGACCCTCGGGCCGCGGTGCGCGCCATGGCCGACGCCGGGGTGCTGGCCCGGATCCTGCCCGAGGCGGCGCTGACGCCTCTGTTCGACGCTGCGGTGACGCAGGGGGCCGACGCCGTCGCGCGCTTGACGATGCTGCTCCCTTCCGACGAGGTCGTGGCGCGGATCACCGCCAGCCGCCTGCGCCTTCCCAACGCCACCCGCGACCGGCTGACCTTCGCGGCGCGCGCCCTTCCGGCCATCCAACTGTCGATGAGCGACCGGGACGCGCGGGCGGCGCTGTACCGGCATGGTTCGCAGGCGGTGTCGGATGCGGTCCGCCGTCGCTGGGCTGAGGCTCCGGAGCAGTGCGACGATGCCCGGCGCCTGTTGGCCCTGGCCGAGAGGTGGACGCGCCCGCCACTGCCGGTTGGCGGACGTGACGTCGCGCGGCTGGGAGTCGAGCCCGGCCCCGAGACCGGTCGCCTGCTCAAGGCGTTCGAGGACGCCTGGATCGCCGACGACTTTCCCGCCAGCGAGCATGCCGAAAGACTGGCGGCGCTCGTCAGCGCGCGGCGCGGGTGAACTCCGTCACCACCGGCCGGTGATCGGAGCCGTTGGCCCGGCCCAGCCTGCGGCTGACGAAGGCGAGATCGGGCGAGGCGTAGACCTGATCGATCGTCACGCCGAGCGGTGCGGGCAGTGGGGCGGGCCAGGTGCCGGGGAAACCCGGCGCCGGGTGCAGGCCGAGGTCGCGCCGCACCTGCTTGCCGATGCGGGCGCTGGATACGCTGTTGAAGTCCCCGGCCACGACGACCGGCCCTTTCAGCTCTTCAACGACGTCCCGCAGGGCCATGGTCTGGCTGATCTGGCCCCATTGCTCTTGGAAGGGCCATGGTCGGGTCAGGTGAACGCCAACGAGGTGGGTGAGCCCCAAGGGCGTCCGCACGGAAGCCCCAACCGCGTGCAGTCCGTCGGGCCGGTCGCGAATGGTGGTCAGCGGAAAGCGTGAGGCGATCACCGAGCGGGCAGGGCCGGTCGGTCGGTCGATGCGCGGGGTGATGACCCGGTTGGGATACCCTCGGAGAATTTCGTCGAGCCGCTCGGCGGGAGTATCGCCCAGTTCGATCAGGACCACGACGTCGGCGTCGGCGGCGCGGAGCGACGCCGCAATGGCGTCTACGTCAGCGTTGCGGGCCCACAGGTTCGCCGAGTACAGCCGCACCGTCGGCGCCTCCGTTGCGGGCTCGGGCCCTGCCGGGAACCACTGTGGCGTCACGGCGACCAGAAGGGCGATGCAGCCTGCCAGGCCGTGCAGCGCGGCCATTCGAAGGGGCGTCACGGACAAAAAGACAGTGGCGGCCGCCGTAGCCGCCAGGGCCGGCGCCGTGAACTGGGCCAGGAGGTCGAATGTCCGGTGGCCGATGCCGCTCAGGACGATAAGGGCCAACCCGAACGGAGCCGCGAGCGCGAGGCGGATCAGGCCGTCCAGCCGGGATGTCGGAGTCCAACGTCGCCTGAACGAACGAAACCCGGCGCCAATTTGTTGAACAGGCAGCGTCATGGCGCGTTACGGTCTCGCTTCGGAGGGGTGGCATGGCCAGACGAACCATCGGCGATATCGAGAAAATCTGGACCAATGTCGAGGGCATGAAAAAGCTCTCCGACAAGGTCATCGGCATCGGGCCGTTCGGCATCGGCCTCGACGGCTTGCTGACCTGGGTGCCGGTGGTGGGAACGGCCTACTCCGTGGGCGCGGCGGGCTGGCTGTTTGTCCAGGCCGCCAGGGTGAAGGCCTCTCCAGGCGCCCTGGTGCGGATGGCCGCCTACCTGGGACTCGACAGCGTCACCACCCTTGTGGGCGAGGTCCCCTTTCTCGATTTTGTGCCCAGCGTGGCCGACGTGCTGTTCCGGGGTCACCTGATGGCGGCGAAGGCGCTACAGAAAGACATCGAGACGACCCACTGGGTCGAGGCGAGCGAGCGGGAGGCGCGCGCATCAGGCGAGCACGAACGCCACCTCACCGATATGCGGGCACGGACCGGACTGCGGCGCGTCGTCTACCTTCACGACTGAACGTTGTTATTTATTGCTGGCTTTTCGCCTCCAGCCATCGGACCTCTCCGGATCAAGCCATTGATCTGAAAAGACCTGCCTCTCGAATCAGCGTCCTGAACCCGCCCCATGAGCCGGCGGGCCCAAACTGATCTCCGACAAGTTTCGGAGACATTCGATGAGCGACGACCAGACCGCCCGCCTTGGCCTTCCCTACTTGGCGGCGGGCCAGATGCAGAAGCATGTGACGCTGAACGAGGCCCTGACCCGCCTCGACGCCCTGGTCCAGACCGCGGTGATCAGCCGGACGGAGGCGAGCCAGCCCGCCGCGCCGCCGGAGGGAGCCCTCTACATCCTGCCGCCCGGAGCCTCCGGGTCCGTCTGGACCGGCAAGCCCGAGGGGGCGCTGTTACGCGCGGAGGGCGGTGGATGGACTTTGGTCGATGTGACCGAAGGGCTGGTGGCCCTGGTGCTCGACGCCGGCGAACTGGTGGTCCGCACGGAGGACGGCTGGGCGCCGCTCGGCGAACGCCTGGCCGTGATCCAGAACCTGACGCGGTTCGGTCTCGGCGCCATGGCCGACGCCGCCAACCCGTTCGCGGCGCGCCTCAACAAGGCCCTGTGGACTGCGCTGCCGTCGGGCGACGGCGGCGACGGCGATCTGCGCCTGACCTTCAACAAGGACGGTCCGGCCGAGGTCCTGTCGCTGCTGTTCCAGAGCGGCTGGGCAGGACGGGCCGAACTGGGTCTGGTGGGCGACGATGACCTGCGGCTGAAGGTCAGCGCCGATGGATCGACCTGGCGGGATGTGTGGTCGGTCGACCGCGCTTCGGGCGAGGTCAGTTTCGAGCGCGGCGCCACCCGACGCACGGTGACGGTTCTGACCGCCGGCGGCGACTACGTCGTGCCGGCATGGGCGCGAACCATCGAGGCCGTGGCGGTGGGCGGCGGCGGCGGTGGTGGAGCGGGCGCATTCAGTCCGTCGGGCTCCCGCTTCGGCGGCGGCGGCGGCGGCGCAGGCGGCGTGAGTCGCGCCACGTGGCCGGCGGATCAGCTGGAAGGCGGTCTTACGGTGGTGATCGGATCCGGCGGAGCCGGCGGCGCCGCGTCGAACGGATCCTTCGGCGGCGACTCGGTCATCCAATCCGGGTCGACGGTTCTGTTGGTCGCGAACGGCGGGGGAGGCGGCCGCTTGGGCGACGGCTTCAGCGGCGCGGCCGGCGTAGCCGGAGCGGGAGCGCCCAGCTCCAACGGCGGGGGCGCGTCCAGCGTCACTGCGGCCGGCGAAGCGGGCAGGAGCCTCGACAGGCCGGACGCCCCCGGGGGCGGGGGCGCGGGCGGAGGGCTCGACGGCGCAGGGACGGCGCGATCGGGTGGAGCTGGCGGCGACGGCGGCGCGCTGACGGTCAAGGCCATCGGCGGTCCCGGCGGATCCGCCTCGGCGGGCGCCGCCGGATCAGTGTCGCCCCAGCCGGCGCTGCACTGGGCCGGCGGCGGCGGCGGCGGGGGCGGGGCATCGGCCTCGGGAGGCGGCCACGACGGAGCCGCCGGCGGTTCCGCGGGCGGCGGCGGCGGCGGCGGCGGGGCCGGCGAGACGGCCGGTGGTGTGGGTGGGGCCGGAGCGGCCGGCCGCGTCTGGCTGATTGCCCAGGGATGAGCGCCATGTCTCGATTCGACCCGGACCCGACGCCAGTTCTGCTGGACCCGGACACCTGGGAGGTCCCGTTTCGGCTGACGACCCATGACCTCTACCTTCAGGCCGGAGCCGATCGTCGCGTCGGGAGCCGTCCTGCCGACGACCCGGAGGACGAGCGGTGAGCGACCGGACCGATCTACCGACCCCGCCTTCGCCGCTGGCCGAAGGCCGTTGGCTCTGGCGCCGCCTCTATGTCTTCGCCAGCACGGGGGCGGCCTGGCTGCTGCTCGACCGCCTGATCGCCCTGACGCCGCCGGAGGCCGCGCTTCCGCTGGCCAAGGGGCTGATGCTCCTGCTGGCCCTGACCATGATCCTGTATCTGGTCGCCCCGACGGCGCAGCAGCTGATCGCCAGCCTGCGCTCGCTGCGGCCGCCGCTGGGCGGGGAGGGCGGCTGATGGGCTTCCGACTCTCCGAACGATCGATGAAGCGGCTGGACGGCGTGCATCCCCGGCTGGTCGCCCTGGCGCGCGAGGCGATCGCGCTCAGCCCCGTCGACTTCATGATCACCGAGGGCCTGCGCACGAAGGAACGGCAGCTTGCCCTCGTGCGCGCGGGGGCCAGCCGGACGAAGCACTCGCGGCATCTGACCGGCCACGCCATTGATGTGGCGGCGATGGTCGACGGACAGGTGCGCTGGGACTGGCCGCTCTATCCCCGTGTCGCGGCGGCCTTCAAGGCGGCGGCCGTTCGGCAGGGAACCGCCATCGTATGGGGCGGCGACTGGCCGACGCTGCGGGACGGGCCGCATTTCGAGCTCGACCGGCGGGTGTTCCCGTGAAGGCGCTGCTTCGGGCGCCGACTCTGGCCGGCTGGATCGGTCTGGCTGTAGCGGCGGCGGTCCTCGCGATCGCTCTCGGTCATGGGCTGGGCCTCCGCTGGGATCCGTTCGACCTGTCAGGGCGGCGCCTGCGGGCGACGGAAGACCGCGCCGCGGCCGCCGTCGCCGATGCCGGTGCGCGCAGGCTCGAAGTCGAAGGGATGGCCGACCAGGCCCGCCGTCTCGAACACAGTCACCACCAGTCCCTGGCGGTCGCGCGTGTGACCGCCGACGCCACGACCCAAGCCCGGAGTGCTCCTGATGAATCGACACCGATGGATCCGGCTCGCGCCGATCGCCTTCTCCGCCACGATCGCGAGCTGTGCCGCCTCGCCCCCGCCGTCTGCGGCGCCGCCGCGGTTGATTATCCCGCAGGCGGCGATGAGGGCGTGCGTACTGGACCGGCTGCCTGAAGCGCCCACCCAGGGCGACCTCGAAGTGGCCTATGTCTCCCGTGGGGCTGCCCTCGTGGCCTGCGAGGCCGCCCGCGAGCTGGCGGTCGGGACGTTGCTGGCCGAGCGGGAAATGCAGGACCGCTGGCGGGAAGCCGCGGCCCCTCGTCGTGTGTGGCCATGGTGAGCCCCGTCCGCAGGCCGGGTTGCGGAGATTTGGCGCTGTTGGCGCGCCGAATTCGCAAAGCAGCGTCATCGCCTGGCTGCAACAAATGCCGGGTCGGACGGCAATTTCTGCCGGGCCCCGGCACATTCTGCCGGGTGACGGACGTGCTTAACAGGAACTAACGCAGCAAAAACAATGCAACCGGCGTTGGCATGGTCGAATCGCCAACGGCCCCGTCCTTGCTGCGATACCGCCGAGCAAAATGCTCCCGGCAGCCAAAACGGCGTCGGACACCTTGAAAGAAGGACTACGTGCCATGGCGCTGAACAGCGTTAACACGAACGTGGGCGCGATGATCGCCCTGCAGAACCTGCAAGTTACGAACAACGAACTCAGCACGGTTCAAAATCGCATCAACACCGGCAAGATCGTCTCGTCCGCCAAGGACAACGGCGCCATCTTCGCCATCGCCCAGGGACAGCGCGCTGAAATCGGCGCCCTGAACGCGGTCAAGGACAGCCTGAACCGCGGCCAATCGGCTCTGGACGTTGCTCTCTCGGCCGGCGAGTCGGTTTCCGACCTGCTCTCCCAGCTGAAGGAAAAGGCCCTCGCGGCCACCGACTCCAGCCTGACGACCTCGGCGCGCTCGGCCCTGAACGAAGACTTCAAGGCCATTCGCGACCAGATCGCCACCGTGGTGTCGAACGCCAAGTTCAACGGCGTCAATCTGCTGGACAACTCGACCGGCACCAACGGCTACAAGGCCCTCGCCAACACGACCGGCTCGACCATCAAGGCTGCGGGTGAAAACCTGTCGCTGGGCGGCGCCAACGTGACGGTCACGGCCACCACGACCATCGGCACCTCGACCCTGGCCACCACGGCCCTGGGTCTGGTCAACGCCTCGATCGACAAGGTTTCGGCCTCCCTGGCTCGCCTGGGCACCGGCTCCAAGTCGTTCGCGACCCACCTGACCTTCGTCGGCAAGCTGCAGGACACCATCGAAGCCGGTGTCGGCAACCTGGTCGACGCCGATCTGGCCAAGGAAAGCGCTCGACTCCAGTCCCTGCAGACCAAGCAACAGCTGGGTGTGCAGGCGCTGTCGATCGCCAACTCCTCGACCTCCATCCTGCTCGGACTGTTCCGCTAGGGATCGACCGGAAGGGCGGGATCTGCGGATCCCGCCCGACCGATCCGGGCCGCACCACGGAGACGCTGGCTAGACGCCGGCGGAAGGAGAGATGCAGAGCAATGCCAGGATAAGCCCGATCGGCGCCGTCGCCGTTCAGCCCGCCGCCGCGTCCACCGCGAGCGGCGATTTCCACGATTCCCGCTTCGCGCAGGAGGCCGAACGCGCCGCCCGCTACCGGCTGGTGATCGAGGAGGGGCCGCAGTCGGGGTCCTTCATTTACAAGACGCTGGACCGGGTCACCGGCGAGGTCGTCAAACAGCTGCCGCGCGAACAGGTCGTCGACCTGATGCAGGCCGCCCAGTACAGCGCCGGCTCGGTGATCGACACCAAGGCCTGACGCCACAGCTTATCCGGAACACCCGCCGCGCAGGAGCGATCCGCGCGGTTAAAACGCGTGGTTAGCGTCCGTTAACCATGTGTGCACGGTTCGTCTCCTAGCCTTGATCAAACCTGAAAGGCCGAGTCGGATGACGAACAGCGTCCATACCAACACTTCCGCCGCGATCGCGCTGCAGAATCTGACGCGCACCAACGACCGTCTGGGCGACGTCCAGAGCCGGATCTCGACCGGACTGAAGGTCCAGGGCGCCAAGGACAACGCCGCCATCTGGGCCATCGCCCAGCAGCAGCGGGCGGACGTCGGCGCCCTCAGCGCGGTCAAACAGAGCCTCGACCGGGCGACCTCGATCGCCGACGTGGCTCTGTCCGCGGGCGAATCGGTCTCCGACCTGCTGAACCAGCTCAAGGAAAAGGTTGTCGCGGCCAAGGACAGTTCGCTGAAGACCCAGTCGCGCGAACTGCTGAACGCCGACTTCCAGGCCCTGTTGAAGGCTATCGCTTCGGCGGTCGACAACGCCACCTTCGACGGCGGCAACATCCTGAACGGCAGTCTGACCTCGGGCATCCGGTTCCTCGCCAACGCCGACGCCACGTCGTTCGTCACCCTTTCCGCCAAGGACCTCAGCCTGGGCGGGGCGATCATCGAACTGTCCACGTCCGACAGCCTGCTGACCCTCACCGGCGCGACCCAGGCTCTGACCCGTCTCGACGACTCGATTACCCAGCTCAACGCTTCGCTCGGCGAGATCGGAGCGCAGGCCAAGCAGATCGAGGCTCACCAGACCTTCGTCACCAAGCTGGTCGATACGCTGGAGTCCGGGATCGGCAACCTCGTCGACGCCGACCTGGCCAAGGAAAGCGCCCGTCTTCAGGCCTTGCAGGTTCAGCAACAGCTGGGCGCACAGTCCCTGTCGATCGCCAACCAGGCGCCGCAGGTCATCCTGTCGCTCTTCCGGGGCGGCTAAGCCTCAGATACGCCCGGTTCCCGGACGGCCGATATAGACGGGCGCCGGACGTCGCCGGTGGGCGCGCGGACCCAGTCCATAAAGGGCGAGAAACGATCTGAGGGTTTCGACGAAGGCAGACATGACGCACGTCTCCTGCTTCAGCGGCGACGGCTTAACTGTCGCCGTCTTCCATTGTTCCCTGAGTCGCGTTCGAAGTCCCTCCGCCGGCGGATGTTAAGACCTCCTTACGCCCGCGCCGTCACACTGGGGGCCGGGAGTGCGGCGTGATCAATAACAGCTATCTTCTGGGTCTCTTCGGCGGAACGGCGTCTTTCGCGCCGGACACGACGACGGTCGCCACCCTGAGGCAGGCCCGCGCACAGCCGACGCCGCCCTGGTCGACGACGGTCGAGGCGCCCAAGGCGGACGCCCTGGTGCGCGCTGCGCTGGGGGGGCGCAACCTCATTAACGAGGACGCCGCCCGGCTCGACGTCAAAACGGCGTCCGCGGACTACCGGAAGCTGTTCGCCCTGTATCAGGGCCTGGACACGCTCAACGCCCTCGTCAACCGTTCCGTCACGAAGGGAGTCGGCGACCTCGAGCTGACGCAGCTGGACAAGCGATTCTCCGCCGGTCTGGCCGAGATTGGTTCGTGGCTCTCCGCTTCCGAGTTCGAGGCCGTCCGGATGGTTCAGGGCACGTCAAAGATGACGAGCAAGACCACCGCCGCGGTGCCGCGGGACAGCGCCAACTCCGTCACCGGGGCGATCCACGAGGGTTCGGTCGACACGCCGGTGGCCGCCTTCCAGGGCGACGCCCGCTTCAGCATCACAATCAAGGTGCCGGTAGGGATCACCGATTTCCAGACCACCGCGATCCCGATCGATCTCGCCGACATGGGCGCCGCGCCCCGAACGCTCGACAACGTCCTGACCCACATCAACGACAAGCTGGAGGCGGCGGGTTTCCAGACCCGGGTCGGCCGCGAGCAGATCAAGGCCGAGGCCCGAACGATCCAGGTGAACGGGAAACCCGTGACGTTACCCGCCGGACCAGACCGGTGGGCGCTCGCCATCCGCGGCACATCGACCGAGACGGTCGGCTTCACCGCCCCGGACACTTCCGACGCTGTTTACGTGGTTCAGTCGGCCGGAACCGCCGGCGCGGCGCAGCTGCTGAAATTCCAGAGCGACGGCGGCGCCGCGGCTGCGCCCACAGCCGGCGGGATAGGGGAAACGCACTGGGTCGACGGCCGTCTGTCACAGGACGCCCTGCCGGCCGGAGTCGAGAAAGTTCGCGCCAGCGCGACCGGCCCCGACGGCGCGCTGTGGATCGTGGCGGATGTCGCAGCAGGCCCCGACACCCAGCCGATCAAGGGCGTTCAGGACGTGGCCCTGATGAAATACGATACGGCCGGGCGTCTGGTGGCGACCCGCACGCTCGGGGCGGCTTCCGTCGCGAACGGATACGCCATCGCCGTCGACGCCAATGGCGACGTCGCCGTGGCCGGCTCGGTCACGGGCGCGCTCGGAACCAGCGCGACCGACGCAGGCAAGACCGGAGCCGTGGCTGATGTGGCCGACAGCTTCGTCACGGTTTTCGACAAGGACGGTCAGGAGCTCTGGACGCAAAGGCGGGGCGCCCGCGCCGCCGATGAAGCGACCTCTGTGAGCTTCGGCGTCGACGGGATGGTCTATATCGGCGGCCGCGCGAAATCGGCGATCACCGGCGCCGCCGCTCTCGGAGGGTGGGACGGCTATGTGCAGGCCTTCAAGGCCGGAGAGCCCTATCCCACCGCCGGCATAACCGTCACGGCGACGGCCACGTCACAGTTCGGAACCGGCGGTGACGACAGCGTCGACGCCATGACCATCGACGGGTCGAACCTCTATACCGCGGGCGTCGAGAACGGCCGGGCCGTTGTACGTCACTTCACCCTGGACACGGCTGGGGCGCCGACACTGGCGTCGACCCGTGATCTGGGGGCGATCACGGGCGAAATCCGGGGATTGGCCGTCGCGGCAGGGCGGGTCATCCTGACCGGCGCGAGCCGGGACAGCGGCCTGTCGGCGGGAATGGTGACCAGCGCCCACTCCGGCGGCAAGGAAGTCTCGAGGTGCTGCGGGTCCGGGTAACCGCCGGCGAACCACATCGCGGAGGCGTCGCGGACCTCGGCGAACGGCGCCACCCCGCCGAAGTGCCTCAG
>JBGTSL010000032.1:0-10337 GCA_041940325.1 Brevundimonas sp. | reverse complement strand
GAAGGCTATGATTTCATGAGGGGCGACAACCGGGACAACTCGGTCGACAGCCGCTACGGCATGAATGAGAACGGCGTCGGCCTGGTGCCGGCCGAGAATCTGATCGGCAAGGCCGAGATCATCCTGTTCTCGTGGTCGCCGGGCGCCTCGCTGTGGAATCCCGTCAGCTGGTTCTCGAAGGTCCGCCCGAGCCGGTTCTTCACCGTCCTGAACTGATGGCGGACCGGCGGGCGCAGGCGGTCGCGGCGCTGGCGCGCAAGCTGGGCCACGATTTCCGCGATCCGTCTCTGCTCGACCAGGCCCTGACCCACGCCAGCGTGGGGGAGGGAGCCGAGCGGGACGCCCGCGGCCGGCCGTTCCTCGACAACCAGCGGATGGAGTTTCTCGGCGACCGGGTGCTGGGCCTGCTGGTCGCCGACCGGCTGATGCGCGACTTCCCCGCCGCGAACGAGGGCGAGATGTCCTCGCTGCTGCACGCCCTCGTCGACAAGGCGACCTGCGCCCGCGCCGCCGAGAGCCTGGGCGTCGGCGACGCCATGCGCCTGTCACCGGGCGAAGCGAAACAGGGCGGACGCCGACGCGAGGGGATGCTGGGCGACGCCATGGAGGCTATCCTCGCCGCGGTCTGGCTGGACGGCGGCATCGACGCCGCCCGCGCCGTGTTCGAACGGGCCTGGGCCGCGGAACTGGCCGCGCCGCCGCGACGGTCCCTGACCAATCCGAAGTCGGCCCTGCAGGAGTGGGCCCTGGGCCAGGGCCGGCCGCTGCCGACCTACCGCATCGTCGAGCGCACGGGTTCGGACCACGCCCCGACCTTCACCGTCGAGGCCAGCGTGGCCGGATATCCGCCCTTGACCGCGCAGGGCCGTTCGCGTCAGGACGCGGAGAAGGCGGCCGCCACCGGCCTGCTGCAGCGTGAAGGCGTGATTTGACCGACCCCCAGACCCAGCGAGCCGGCTTCGCCGCCATCATCGGCGCCCCCAACGCGGGCAAGTCGACGCTGGTCAACCGCCTGACCGGGACCAAGGTCTCGATCGTCACCCAGAAGGTCCAGACCACCCGCTTTCCGGTGCGCGGCATCGCCATGGAGGGCGAGGCCCAGATCGTTCTGGTCGACACCCCCGGGATCTTCACGCCGCGGCGCCGGCTGGACCGCGCCATGGTGGCCTCGGCCTGGGGCGGGGCGGACGACGCGGATGTCGTCGTGCACCTGATCGACGCCGCCTCGCACATCGCCGCCGAGGGCAAGGACGGCACGGCCGCCGACCGGCGCTCGGCCGAGGACACCGAGACCATCATCGCGGCCCTGAAGGCGGCCGGGAAACAGGTCATTCTGGCGCTGAACAAGATCGACGGCATGCGCCGGGACACGCTGCTGGCCTTGTCGCAGCGGCTGTTCGACACCGGCGTCTACAGCGAGGTCTATATGATCTCGGCGCTCAGCGGCGATGGCGTCGACGACCTCAAGGCGCGCCTCGCCCGGGCCATGCCGCCGGGGCCGTGGCTTTATCCCGAAGACCAGTCCGCCGACGTGCCGATGCGGGTTCTGGCGGCGGAGATCACCCGCGAGAAGGTCTATCTGCGCGTCCACGAGGAACTGCCCTATTCGGCGGCGGTCGAAACCACGGCGTTCGAGGACCGGCCCGACGGTTCCGCCCGCATCGAACAGACCATCTATGTGGAGCGCGAGAGCCAGCGGCCGATCGTGCTGGGCAAGGGCGGCCAGACCCTGAAATGGATCGGCCAGAAAGCCCGCGAGGAGCTGATGGAGCTGCTCGACCGGCCCGTGCACCTGTTCCTGACGGTCAAGGTCGACCCGAAATGGCAGGACAGCCGCGCCCTCTACGCCCAGTTCGGGCTGGACTACGACGTCTAGGCGGGTGTTCCACGTCCCCAGACACTCCGGCGGTCATCCCCGGCTGGCGATGGCCTTCCTCGCCGTGCTGTTCGTTCTCGCCGCCGGCCTCGTCGCCTGGGGCACTGTTCGGCCGCTGCCGGAGGCGCCCGCCCCGGCGCCGCTGCCGCCCCGGCCGCCCTTGGTCGCGGTCGAGCGCCTGCCGCAACTCGCCGAACAGCTGGAGCGCTGGGGCGGTTCGGGCGCCTTCACCGGCGGGGTGCTGGTGGCCAAGGGCGACGAAATCCTGTTTCGGCAGGTCTATGGCTATGCCGACCGCAGCCTGGGCAAGCCGCTGGCGCTGGATTCCCGCTTCCGCCTCGCCTCGGTCAGCAAACAGTTCACCGCCGCCGCCATCCTGCGACTGCAGGACGAGGAGGTCCTGTCGGTCGACGATCCGGTCTGCCGCTGGATCGAGCCGTGCCCGGCCGCCTGGGCGCCAATCCGGTTGCACCACCTGCTGTCGCACACCTCGGGCATTCCGGACCTGATGGCCCGGCCCGGCTGGGGCGTGCGCCGCGTGACGCCAGCGACGCCGGAGGAATTGACTGCGGATTCCGCGGAGTATGGCCTTCAGTTCCCGCCGGGCACGAAGGTTCGCTACAACAATGCGGCCTACAATCTGTTGGGCCATGTGGTGCAGAAGGCCAGCGGCCTGCCGCTGCAGGACTATCTTCGCGACGCCTTCTTCGTGCCGCTGGGCATGGCCGACACGGGGTTCGAGGACGACATGTCAGGCGTGGTCATGGGCTACGCCAACCTGAGCGCCGGCGGGCCGACGCCGCAGCCGGATCACAACGTCAGCATCATCTTCGGCGCGGGCGCCCTGTATTCGACGCTGGATGACCTGCTGGTCTGGAATCGCGCCCTCCACGGCGGCGGGCTGCTGAGCGCTGAAAGCTATCGCCAGATGGTCGCCGATCACGCCCCGGCCGACACGCCCGACGAGCGCGGCCGCCCGCGACGGGACTGGGGCTACGGCCTGTTCGCCAACAGCCTCGGCCGCCGGGTCCGACCGGATTTCCTCGACCGCCAGATCTACCACACCGGCAGCTGGTCGGGCTTCCGCAACCTGATCACCCACCAGCCCGACGAAGACGTCACGGTGATTGTGCTGTCCAACAACTATCACCAGCGCGAGGCGGTCTTCCTGCTGTCGCAGCAGGGCATGGCCGAAGCGCTGGGGCGGGCGTTCCCGACCGGAATGGCGCGCTAGGCCGTCAGGGCTGCATCGTGCCGGTTTCGACGAACCGCTGGTGCCAGGCCAGGGCCTCGTTCAGCAGGGTCGGGGACTGCAGGCCGTAAGAGTCCTTCAGGGCCCGGTCGTAGTAGTCCCGCAGGGCGTCGCGATAGTCCGGATGGGCGCAATTGGGGATGATCACCGCGGCGCGCTGCTTGGGCGACAGGCCGCGAAGGTCGGCGAGGCCCTGTTCGGTGACCAGCACCTGGACGTCCTGGGTGATGTGATCGACGTGGCTGGCGTGGGGTACGATGGCGGATATCCTGCCGGCCTTGGCCGTCGATGGCGTCATGAACACCGAGATGAAGGCGTTCCGGGCGAAATCCCCCGAGCCGCCGATTCCGTTCTGGATGCGCGAGCCCATCACGTGAGCCGGCGGATCAGTTCGGGGTGGTTGGAGATCTCCTGCGGGCGCAGGATGATGCGGTCGCGGAACTCGCCCATGCGGGCGTTGAGATCCGCCGCCGCTTCCGGGCTCAGCGAGAAGGCCGTGGCCGAGGCGACACGCAGCCTGCCGCTGTCCAGCAGGTCTAGCATGCCATCCTGGATGACCTCGGTATAGGCCGTCATGTTCTCGAACGGGGCGTCGACGAGACCCGTGAGTACGGCGTTGGCGATATTGCCGACGCCCGACTGCAGCGGCAGCAGCGAGGCGGGCAGGCGGCCGACCTTCACCTCATGCGAGAGGAACTCCAGCAGATGGCCCGCGATGGCCCGGGCCGCCGCGTCCGGGGGCGCGAACGGCGCGTTGCGGTCGGGCGCATGGGTCTCGACCACGGCCACGACCTTGTCCGGATCGCAGCGGAAGGCCGGCTGGCCGATGCGATCGTCGGCGCGCACGAGCGGAATCGGGATGCGGTCCGGGGGCAGGGCGGTGCCGTAGTAGATGTCGTGCATCCCCTCCAGCGCGTCGTTCTGCCAGGCGTTGACCTCGAGGATCACCCGCTCGGCCCGGTCCAGCCAGGTCTTGTTGTTGCCGACCGAGGACGACGGCACCAGCGAGCCGTCCTCGCGAATGCCCGACACCTCGATCACCGCCGTCTCCAGCGGTCCGAGGAAGCCCTGCCAGGCCATCGGGGCGACCTGGCTCAGATGCATGTCGAGATACTCCATCTCGCCGCGATTGATCTTTTCTCGGGCGATGTGGTCGGAATTGTAGGGCAGGCGGAATTCGATGCCGTTCGCCCGGGCCAAGGCTCCGTCGAGTTCCGGGCCGGTCGAGGCCCCGGTCCAGACCTTGAGTCGGAACGGATTGCCCCGGGCGTGCTCGGCCTCAATGCGGGCGGCCAGCGCCGGCGCGACCATCTTGGGGTAGCCGGCGCCGGTGAAGCCGCTCATCCCCACCGTGCTGGTCGGCGGGATCAGCGCGGCGGCGTCCTCGGGGCTCATGATCTTCGAACGGAGGACGGCGGAGCGGATGCGCGAGGGGGCCATGCCCTGATCTAGGTCGCCGCACGGGGCGGAGCCAACCCCGGAAGACTGCGTAGCCGCCGGCCTCAGCCCTCCCGCGCCCAGCGCGCCCGCCGCGCCAGCTCCGCCTCGCCGGGCTCGATCTCGCCGAACGAGCCGGTCCGCGGCGGCAGGTCGGTTCGCTCCCAGGTGTTGGCGATGACGCCTGACGCTGACTGCCGGGTCCTCGTCAGGGCCCAGGTCCGGGGGGACGAGGTGGCGTCGAACCACCGCTTGCCCTTGCCCAGAATGATCGGGAAGGTCAGCAGGGTCAGCTGGTCGATCAGGTCGTGGGCCAGCAGGGTATGGATCACCTCGCTCGATCCCTGGATCAGCAGATCGCGCCCATTCGTCTGCTTCAACGCCCGCACGGCCCCGGCCGGGTCGCCCTCCAGCCGGTGGCTGCGGGCCCAGGTCATGGGCGTCTCGGGCCCGGCCACGACGTATTTTTCGATGGCGTTGAAGGTGCGTCCGATCTCGTCGTCCATATGCGGCCAGTAGGCGGCGAAGATCTCATAGGTCCGGCGACCCAGCAGCAGGTCGTAGTCGCGGCCCATGGCCTCGTCCATCAGGCCGCCGGACGCCTCGTCGAAATGGGGCCAGACCCAGCCGCCGAAGGCGAAGCCGCCCGTCGGATCCTCGTCAGGCCCGCCGGGCGCCTGGATGACGCCGTCGAGGGAGGTGAAGGTCGCGGTTCTGATCCGGCGCATGGTCGGCTCCTCTCCGGACGGCTCAGAAGAAGCCGGGCGGCAGCGGGCGGGTCTGGTCGTCAAGGAACGGCAGGATCATCGCGGCCAGCACGGCCGGATCGCCGAAGACGTCGATGTGCGAGGCGCCCGGCAGGATAGCCAGACGCGCCGGCGGAGCCTCGGTCAGGAAAGGCTGGGACGCCCGGGCCGTGTCGCCGCCGCCGCGCAGCCGGTACAGCTCGACCGCGTGCTCCGGCCGGACGATGTCGTGGTCGCCGATGATGATGAAGGTGGGGGCGGTCAGGGCGCGAATCTGCTCCGCGGGCCAGTCCTGGCCATGATCCATCACCTTGATCTTGTTCACCACCGAGGCGAAGGCCTCCGGCGTGGGCGAAAGCCGGAGGAATTCCCGCTCCATGGCCGAGCCGGCGAAGACCTCGGGCGTGATCTGCGCCATCTGTTCCGAGAAGCCGGGCAGGTTGCCGGCCTCGTTGAAGCTGACCGAGGCGACGACCAGATGGTCGACCCGCTCCGGGTGGCGCAGCGCCAGCTGCAGGGCCGCGCCGGCGCCCATCGAATAGCCGATCACATCGGCCTTCGCGACGCCGGCGTCGGCCAGGACGGCGGCGGCGTCGTCAGCCAGGTTCTGATAGGTGATCGGCCCCGGCAGGTCGCCGGTCCGGCCGTGGCCGCGCTGGTCGACGACGATCATAGGCCGGTCGGTGATCAGATCGGTCAGCGGCTTCATCGCGTCGGACGACATGAAGGCGCCGTGGAGCACCAGCACCGGCGTCTTGTCGGACGTCAGGTCGCCGTGGACGAAGTAACGGACCTCGCCGCCTTCGACCGTGGCGGAGTCGGGGTGGATTGCGGTCCGGGCTCCTGCAACGGGTTCCGCCGGCGGCGTCTGCGCGGAAGCGGGCAGGGCGGTCGCCAGAGCCAGGGCGGCTGCGGCGGTCAACAGGGATAATCTCATCTCTCGCTCCTTCGGATCAGGCGCCCGGCTTCGAGTCGCCCGACGGCATGGTGTTGACCATCCACGGCACGCCGAACCGGTCGATCAGGGCGCCGAAGCCCGGCGACCAGAAGGTCTCCGCGAAGGGCATCACGGCCTTGCCGCCTTCCGACAGGGCGTCGAACCAGCGCCTGGCCTCGGCGGCGTCTTCCGTGTGCAGGGTGACGTCGAAGCCGTTCTTCGGCTGGTCGATGCCGGGGGCCCAGTCGACGTCCATGTCCGCGCCCATGATCGCCTGGTCGCCGACCTCCAGCCAGCAGTGCATCAGCCAGTCCTTGTATTTCGGATCGCTGATCGGCATGTCCGGCGGCGCGTCGCCGTAGGGCATGGCGGCGGTGATCTTCCCGCCCAGGACCCCGGCGTAGAATTCGAAGGCCTCGCGGCACTGTCCGCGGAAGCTCAGGCTGGTCACGATCTTCATGGTCTTTGCTCCTCGAGCACGTTGAACCGCACGCGCGACGCCTCGGCGCCGTTACTGATCCGTCGTTTCTCCGCCGCCGCCGCGGGCCAGGAAGGCCTCGAGCCGGTCGAAGGTGCTGGTCCAGCCGTGCTTGTGGCCGGTCAGGCTCTGTTCGGACTTCAGCCCCTCGTGGGTGAAGTCCATCAGGGTGCCGCCGCCGGGCGCATCGCTCAACACCACCGTCACCAGGGTGTCGACCGGCGGCCCGTCCTCGTGCGACTCGTCCCATTTGAAGGTGAAGACCAGCCTCTCCTCGGGCGTGATCTCGCGATAGACCCCGCCCTGCCACAGGTCCTGGCCGGTGTCGGGCGAGCGCAGGCAGGCCCGCCAAGCGCCGCCGACCCGCAGGTCCTGGGTGGCGCTGACCGCCGGCCATTCGACCGGACCCAGCCACAGCACCATCACCTCGGGGTTGGTCCAGGCCCGCCACACCAGCGCCCGCGGCGCATCGAAGACGCGCTGCATGTGCAGGGTGGGGCGGGTGGCGACGTCTTCTACCAGGGTCATGGGCGGGCTCTTCGACGGGTCCGGTCGCGGCCGGGGAGGCTCAGTGGGTCTTCAGCAGTTCGGCCAGCTGGTCGGCGCACTGGCCCCAGCCTTCATGGAAGCCCATGGCCTCGTGCTGTTTCATCGTCTCGGCGTTCCAGTGCCGGGCGGTGGCGACGTAATCCGTCTTGCCGTCCTCGCGCGGGGTCAGTTCGACCGTGGCGACCATGAAGGGCTGGCCGGCCGGCTGCCAGTCGGGGGTCAGGGCGTCGGTGGTGATCCAGCGCCGGTTCGGCTCGGCGGCCAGGAAGACGCCGCTGTTGGGGAAGCGCTCGCCGTCCGGGCCGTGCATGACGAAGTTGAACACGCCGCCGGGGCGCGGATCGACCTGCACGTCCGAGATCGTCCACGGCTTGGGCGCGAACCACTGCTGCAGCAGTTCCGGCGTCATCCAGGCCTTCCAGATCTGCTCCGGCGTGGCGTCGAGGACCCGGCGCAGGGTCAGGGCGTGCTGATGCGCGACGCCGTCGGTGTGACAGGGGTTGTTTTCAGTGTCCTGGGCCACTGGGGTCTCCCTTCTGGATTTTCTTGAGGTAGGCGTCGAGGCGGTCGAAGCTGGCGTCCCAGAAGCGGCGATAGTGCTCCAGCCACTCGGCGACGCCCTTCAGGCCCATGGGTTCGAGCCGGGCGGGACGCCACTGCGCCTCGCGGCCCCGGCTGATCAGCCCTGCCTTCTCCAAGACCTTGAGATGTTTCGACACGGCCGGCAGGCTCATGTCGAACGGCTCGGCCAGGTCGTTGACGCTGGCCTCGCCCTCGCACAACCGCGCCAGGATGGCCCGACGGGTCGGGTCGGCCAGGGCGGCGAACTTGGCGCTGAGGGGATCGGTCTGCATGGCTCCGCTTCTTATCTAACTGTCAGGTTAAATGAACCTGCGCGACCTCCTTGTCAACCGCGAGGTTAAATAAAATCGCGGAACGCCCGCCCGGCCAAGCGGTTGGTTGGAGACCAGCCAGAGGAGACGTTCCCGATGAAGGCCCTTGTCCTGAATTGCACCCTGAAGCCTTCGCCCGAGACCTCCAACACCGAGGCCCTGGCTCGGGTCCTGATGGCCGAACTTGAGAAGGGCGGGGCGGCGACCGACCTGATCCGCCTCGTCGACCTGGACATCAGGCCGGGGGTGAAGAGCGACATGGGCGAGGGCGACGACTGGCCCTCGGTGCGCGAGCGCATCCTCACGGCCGACATCCTGATCATGGCCACGCCGACCTGGCTGGGTCAGCATTCCAGCGTCTGCATGCGCGCGCTGGAGCGGATGGACGCCATGCTGTCGGAGACGCGCGACGACGGACGGCCGGTGGCCTACGGCAAGGTCGCCGGCGTGGTGGTCACCGGCAATGAGGACGGGGCCCACCATATCGTCGGCACGGTCAGCCAGCCGCTGATCGACATCGGCTTCACGGTCCCGGGCCAGAGCTGGACCTACTGGCACCTCGGCCCGGGGCCGGGACCGGACTACACCGACACCAACAAGGCCCACGACTGGTCCGACCGCACCGGCCGCATCGCCGCCCGCAACCTGCTGGCCCTCGCCCGCGTGCTGAAGCCCGACACCTATCCCGTCCCCGAGAGCGGCGAATAAGACCGGACATCCGTGCCCGCGGCGGCTAGGCTGGCGCTCCGCACCCGCCGGAGGTCCCGCCATGATCGCCCTCACCGCCGCCCTGGCCCTCGTCGCCGCCCCGCCGCCGACCCCCGAGGAGGACGTCGCCGCCGTCATCGACGCCCTTCACGCGGCCGCCGCCGACGCCGACGGCGCGACCTATTTCAGGCTGTTCACCGACGACGCCCGCTTCATCGGCACCGACGCCGCCGAGCGCTGGACCCTGGCCGAGTTCAAGGCCTACGCCGAGCCGTATTTCGCCCGCGGCCAGGGCTGGACCTACACCCCGGTCGAGCGGACGGTGACGATCGCCCCGATCCAGTGCCTGTGCATCGCCTGGTTCGACGAGGTGCTGGAGAACGACTCCTACGGCGTCACGCGCGGCTCCGGGGTGCTGCGCAAGACCCGCGCCGGCTGGAAGATCGAGCAGTATGTTCTCAGCTTCGCCGTGCCCAACGACCGGGCCCGCGCCGTGGTCGAGGCGATCCAGACCGCCGAATAGGCTGGAACGTATGGCCAACATCGTTCGCGCGGGCTAACGGGGGCGATGGATTTCACCGACGACGCCTTCGTCCTCTCGGCCCGGGCCCACGGCGACACGGGCGTGGTGGTCGAACTGCTGACCGAGGGACACGGCCGCCGGGCCGCCTATGTCGCCGGCGGGGCGTCGCGGCGGATGAAACCCTTCCTGCAGCCCGGGGCCCGCGTGGTCGCCGACTGGCGGGCCCGCACTTCCGACCATCTCGGTTCGGCGCGGCTGGAGCCGGTGGGGGAGGGGCCCAGCGCCCTGTTCGACGATCCGCTGGCCCTGACCGGCCTCGCCGCCGCCGCCGCCGTTGCGCAGGTCTCTTTGCCCGAGCGCGAACCCCACCCCGGCGCCTTCCTCGCCTTCGAGGCCCTGATGACGGCCTTCGCCGTGCCGGACGTCTGGCCGGCCATTTTCGTGCGCTTCGAGGCGGGGTTGCTCGAGGATCTCGGCTTCGGCCTCGACCTGTCGCGCTGCGCCGTCACCGGTACCATGGACGACCTGGTCTGGGTCAGTCCGCGGACCGGCCGGGCCGTCAGCCGGACCGCCGGCGAACCCTATGCCGACAAACTGCTCGACCTGCCGCCCTTCATGCTCGGCGCCCAGGCCGGCCTGGGGCAGGGGGATGTCGGCGCGGGCCTGGCCCTGACCGGACATTTCCTCGAACAGTTCGTCTTCCACCCGCTGGACAAGCCCCTGCCGCCCGCGCGGGTGTGGATGATCGACAAGCTGGGCGAGGCCGGGCGGCTTTAGGCGCTAGACTTCCGGTTCCAGACCGCCGATTCGAAGGCCCATGACCGTTCACACCCCGCCGCCCGAGGGCGGACGCATCATCGACGAGCCCATGAGCGAGGCGCTGTCGCGCCGCTATCTCGCCTACGCCCTGTCGACCATCACCAACCGCGCCCTGCCGG
>JBGTSL010000031.1:0-10480 GCA_041940325.1 Brevundimonas sp. | reverse complement strand
CGCCACGATAGAGCTGGCGTAGCGTTCCTGCTCCGGCGTACGGTTACCGCCCCAGATGTCCGGAGTGGTCACGCCAATCGGCAGGTACACGAGGTCCAGCTTCGCATCATAGGCCGCAGGCGCCCAGGAGTTCGGGGAGTTCAGCGTGAAGTGATGTTCATCATCCGGAATGGCGTTCGGATCTTTCGCGCCCGGATCGAAGACCCACAGCAGTTTACCGGTGTTGACATCAAAGCCGCGAATGACGCCCGACGGGGCGTCGCGCCGCTGGCCGTCCAGCACCTGGTGACCGGTGACGATGACGCCGCGCACGATGGTCGGGGCCGAGGTCATCGAAACCATGCCGGGGATGACCTCACCCATGCCGACCTTGATGTCGACCGCGCCATTGGTCCCGAAGTCGGCGCAGGGGCGGCCGGTGCGGGCGTCGACGGCGATCAGGCGGCCGTCGAGCGTGCCCTCGATGATGCGGGTGGCGCAGGCCGCCGGCGTCGCGCCCGGCGCCGGGCGGGTCCGCGCCACCGGCTCGGCCGGTGCGGGCCGGGGCGTCGCGGCTTCGGTCGCGCCCGGCGACGCGGAGGCGACGGCGGCCGTCGTATCGAAATAGGCCACGCCCCGGCAGGCGGCGGTGTAGGGAATCCACTCGTCGGAAACCTCGGGGTCGTAGCGCCAGCGCTCCCGGCCCGTGCGGGCGTCCAGCGCGATCAGGATGTTGCGGGCCGTGCACAGATAGAGGGTGTCGCCGACCTTCAGCGGCGTCGTTTCGGCCCCCCATTTCTCATCGGGGATGTCGCCGGTGCGGAAGGTCCAGGCCCGCTCCAGCCCGCCGACGTTGTCGCGGTTGATCTGGTCGAGCGGAGAATAGCGGCGGGCGCCCTGCGTGCCCCCGTAGGCGGGCCAGTCCACGCCGGTTTCGGCCCCGGCCGCACCCGGGGAGGCGAGCGCGGCGGTCTGCACGGCGGCGGGCTCGGCCGGCCGGTTGGCCTGGGCCACGGCGAAACCGGCGATCAGGGCGCCGACAACGAACACGGCGGCGCCGCCGAGCGCCAGCCGGCCGCCCCTACGGATGTCCAGCACCGGGAAGGCGGCGATAACGAGGGCCAGAAGCACGGCCGGAGCCACGACGCGCGGCACCAGCGCCCAGCCGTTCAGCCCGACTTCCCACAGCGCCCACAGCACCGTCAGCACGAAGACGCCGATGTAGATCCATGCGCCCAGCAGGCTCAGCCGCCACAGCATGACGCCCGAGGCGATCAGCCCCAGTCCGGCCGGCAGATAGTAGAAGGATCCGCCCAGCGACAGCAGCCTGCCGCCGCCGATCGCCAGCGCCAGACCGATCAGCACCAGCACTGCGGCGAGTATCCTTACCGCCACGCCGCCGACGCCCACGCCTCGCTCGATCCTCGCCATCACAGACCCCGCGTCTCAGCTTCACCACAGGACTGAACCGGCGGGGTCCGGGGGAGTTCCGAATTTTCCCGCGGGCCGCGGCGCGTCAGCGCCGGCCGCCGAGCTCCCGCTGCAGGGCGCGGAAATCGGTTCCGACCCGGGCGACGGCCAGCCGCGCGGCCTCGGGCGTGACGGCGAAGGTTCGGGCCAGCCGCTGGACCTCGGCGTCCTCTACGGAGCCCGCGGCCAGGCCGGAACTCCAGGGCGGCGTGGGCCGGGCGTCGGCTTCGGGCAGGGTTTCCATGTCCAGCTCTCCTCGCGATCCGTAACCCCACAACCGCTGCGGCCGTATTTGGGTCCCGCGCCCCGCGGAACCCGCGAACCGCTGCGCCGTTGGCCCGGGATGGCGCAGAAACCCGACAGGAATCCCGCCGCGCGAGCCGGCCCCGCCGGGTCGGGCCTCGTCGTCGGCGGTCTCGGCGGACCGCAGGATGAACTGCTCGAGTCCGGGCAGGAGGAGGTCTTCTCGCGCACCGAGGTCGAGAGCGGGCGGATCGAGCACCAGGCCGACACGGATGGGTCCGGCGAGCGCCCGGGCGGCGATCCCGGGCGGGCCGACTGATCGTCAGGCCGCGCGCCGCGCCCTGGCCGGCGCGGCGACGAGCGGCTCGAACACATGCCGGGCCAGATGGCGCACCACAGGCGCCGCGACCCCGTCGCCGGTCAGGTGGTAGGCGTCGCTGTAGTTTCGCGGCAGGACGTAGGTCTCGGGCAGACCCATCAGCCGCGCCGTCTCGCGGGCCGAGATCAGGCGCGAGCGGATGCGGGGCCCGTCGACGACGAGGATGATCTGGCGGCTCGAGCCCCCCGCCGGGGTGCGCAGGCAGCCGGCCACGTCGTCGAACCGCACCTCGGCGCGCTGGACCTTCGCGCCGGCCTCGACCCGGGTGCGGCGATAGACTCCGCCGACCATGCGACGCCCGGCGCGGCGCGCCGCCTCGACCTTGGCCGCGTGGACCGGCGACATCAGGTCGAGCAGCCGTTTCGTCTCGGCCTGATTGTGCCAGTCGACGCTATCCGGCTGGTCCTCGATCAGGTCGGCGAAGGTCGTGGTGCGCCGCGGCGGCGTCGGCACGTTCCACCACAGCAGCCGCTCCCGCACCGGCTCCGGCAGGGCCGCCGCCGCCCGCCGCACCGCCCGCGTATGGAACGCGTCGACCGGCTCCGGAGACAGCAATCCCGGCGCGACCTCGACCCCGTCCCGCACGCCGATGACGAACAGCCGCGGCCGGCTCTGCGGCACGAACAGGTCGGCGTTGATCACCAGCGCGCCATAGCGATAGCCGGCCTCGGCGAAGGTCCGGCAGATGATCCCGAAATCCCGCCCGCCGCGCGAGGTCAGGGTCCCGCAGACGTTCTCCACCGCCACCAGCCGGGGCCCGCGGCCCTGTTCGATCAGGCCGCGGATGACGCTCCAGAAGGCATGGAAGGTCCCGGATCGCTCGCCGCCGAGGCCCGCCCCGGCGCCCGCCAGCGACAGGTCCTGGCAAGGGAAGCTGCCCCAGACGAGATCCGGTTCGCCGGGCAGGCCGGCCGGGTCGAGCCGGCGGATGTCACCGACGGTCAATTCTCCGCCGGTCCCCCAGTTGGTCTGATAGGCCAGGCCCTTGCGCGCGTCGAAATCATTGGCGAACAGGCAGGTCCAGCCCTCGCCCAGCCCGGCCCGGACCATGCCCCCGCCGGCGAAGAATTCATGGAAGCTGGGCACGGGTTCCCCGAATCTGCCGACGGCGACGCGCCGACTCTAGGCGAGAACGACCGGGCAGGCGACAGGGACGCGCCGGGCGTCGCGAACCGTGTTATTCTCCGGCCAGCCTGGCGCATCGGCGCCCGGCGGAGGACCCGCGCCAGCCTCTGGAGCTTGCCCATGCCCGACGATCAGATTCCGGCTCCGCCGAGCCCGCCGCCGCCACCGCCGCCGCCGCCGCAACTGCCACCGAAGGATCCGACGCTGCCGCCGGTCTATCCGCCCTACCCGTCGCCGCCGCCCCCGCCCCCGCCGGCCCCCGAAGAGCCCGGCGGCTGATGGAGTGGCTGTGGGTCGGGCTGCTGCTCGTCGCGGCCACCCACCCGGCCACGCGGGCGCTCGCCCTGCTGCTCGCGCTGAAATGGGCCTGCAACTACACGGCCTTCCGCCTGATCGGAGAGACCGCGCCGGCCCTGATCGACGTCGCCATCGGAACGGTCGGCGTCGTCTGGGCCTCGCGCCAGCACACCCGATGGGCGGACGTGGTGATCGCCGGCTTCGTCCTGACGCCGCTGGTTCACGCCTGGTACTGGCTTCAGGCCGCGCCGGGCGCCCTGTCTCCGCTGGCCTACTACTGGATCGTCGTCGGCCTGTTCGGTCTGCAGGTCACGGCGCTGGCCTGCCCCGCCGCGCGCCGGCACGCCCGCAACCTGCTTCGCCGACGGGCGCCTGTCGGGCCGTGACGCTGCATGAGAGCGCCCGCGCGGCCGCAGGTCAGAAGGCGCCCTCGACCTGCAGCGAGGCGTCGGCGTTCTCGACGACGCCGAGGCTGACCGGCTGAAGACCATGGGTCGTCTCCAGCGCCGCCAGCCAGCCGAACAGGGCCGGGCCCGGGGCGTTGCCGACCTGGAAGCCGAGCCGCCCCGACGGGTCCATGCCGGTGGTGATCTGCAGGCCGGCGGCCTCGGCGGTCTGCCTAACAGCAGGTTCCAGCCCCCGGGCGTCGACCGGGCGGGTCTCGCCGGCGTCCGGCGCGATGCGGACGAGGGCGGCGCGCGCCTCCGTCAGCTCGGCCACGGCGCGGGCCCGATTGGCGGCGGCGTCTTCACGCCAGCCGTTCAGCGGACGCACCACGCCCAGCCACAGCGCCGTGGTCGCGACCAGCAGCGCCATGAGCATCAGCATCCGCTGCTCCCGGGGCTTGCGGCCGTCCCAGGCCTGATGGACGTGAGCGAGCATCCGGGTCACGGGCGGGCTCCGATGCTGATGTCGCTGACCACGCGGCCGCCGTCGTCGAGGGTGGCGTTCTCGGTCACGGCGAGGCCGGCGTCGGCCATGCGCCGGCCGACCTCCTGCATGTCCGAGTATGCGGGGTGGCTGAGGGTCGCCTTCATCCCGTCGGCGGGACCGGCCACGAGGGCGTCCAGCTCCACGCCCTCGACGCCCTCGACGGCGGCGAACAGGGCGGCGGTCGCGGCGGTGACGCCGCCGGGCGGCGGCGCGCCGGCGGCGCGGCGGCGCAGGGCGGCGACGGGGTCGGTCTCGCGCGCCAGATCGGGGTCGACGGCGGCGATCGCCCGGACCGTCCCGGCCTCCAGTCTGCGGGCGGCCATGTCGTCGCGCGCGGCGGTCGCGGCCGTCAGCAGCAGGGGCGAAATGACGACGGCGGCGGCCAGCCCCGCCGCCCGCCGCCAGCCGGTCCGGCCGACGGCCCTGTCCCGGGCCCCGCTGTCCAGCAGATTGATCGCCGGAGACAGCGCCGCCCGCGCCAGGGCCCGCTCGACCGCCGCCCGGTCCTCGACCGCGACCACGCGGCGGCCGCCGGCGACGAGATCGACGAGGTCCGGCTGGACGGTGACGGCGAAGCGCCGGCCCCGCAGGGCGGTGGTCTCGCCGAAGCTCACCGCCAGGGCGACGTCGTCCTCGTCCGGCTCGGCGAGCGTCAGCACGTCCGGCGTGATGACGTCGGCGCGGACGCCCAGGGCCTCGAGATAGTCCGACCACGCCTGCAGCAGGCCGAGGCCGACGACGGCGACGAGGCGTGGCTCGTCGGGGGCGACTGACGGGCCGACCACCGTCGCCACCCGGTCAGGCGTGGCGGCGAGCGTGTCGCGCAGCCGCCAGGCCGCCGCAGCCCGCAGCTGGGCGCCGCCGCCGGGCGGCAGGTCGAGCCAGCGGATCGAGACATCGGCGCCGGGGCAGACCGCGACGGTGCGCATCGGCGCCGGCCGCTCGACCGCGTCGAGGGCGAGGACTCCACGATCAAGCACCGCGCCGTCGGGGGCGACGATCATGTACGGGGCCGGCTGACCGGCCAGCGCCGGAATGAGGATGAGGCGGGTCGGTTTCATTCTTCGGGAGTCCAGCGCTGGATGACGGTGCGCACGGCGCCGTCGGGCTGTGCGTGCAGAAGGGCGGTGCGGACCGCGCGGCCGCCGCCGTGGTCGACGTCGATGCGGAGATTGAAATAGCGGGTCAGGACGGTGACCTGGTCGCGCACCTCGTCCGGAACCTCGATCCCGGTGAGGGCCGGTTGGGCCCAGAAGGCGGCGGGGTCGGTCCAGCCGCTGCGGGGCCGCCGGGCGATGACGGCGCGGGCGCCCTGCAGGTCCAGGGCGTTGCCGGCCAGCATCATCAGCAGCGGGGCCTGCTCCGGGGTCAGGGTGTTGACGTTCAGCGGCGACGGCCGGCTGGTCGGCAGGGCGCAGACGTAAGGCCGCAGGCGGCGGTAGAGGTCGGCGTCGACGCCCCTGACCGCGCGCAGCTCGCTGACCTCGGCCAGCATCACCCCGCCGGTGCGATAGGGCGTGGCCAGACCGGCGTAGGCCCCGTCCTCGGCGCCGAGCGGCCGGGACACATTGTCGGCGTCGAGCCAGTCGGTCAGGGCGTCGGCCACGGCGCGCATGCGGCTGTCGGGCGCGCCCACGGCCCGCCCGAGGGCGAGGAACTGGGCCCGGCCGAGCGGCCGCGCCAGCAGGTCCTCGCCGACGCCCTCGACCAGGCTGTTGAGGTTGAAACAGGCCTGGCCGTCGGTGACCACGGCGCTGATCGAACCGTCGTCGATGGGGAAGGTCAGGCGGCGGCCGTTCCACGCCGGCTCCAGCGGGGTCCGGGCGGGACCCGTCGCGAGCAGGCGCGCGACCTGCCGGCGCGCGAGGGCCTCGGCGCCGGAGGCGTACCACTGGGCCTGGGCCTGGGTCTCGGCGTTGGTCGCGCGGCGCACCGAGAAGCGCACGTCGTCGAGGACGGCGACGGCGACCACCGCCATCACCGCCACGAGCAGCAGGACGGTCAGCAGGGCCATGCCCTCGCGGTTGTCGGAGCCCGGCCGCATCAGCCGCCTCCCACCAGGAACAGCTGATCGACCGGTCCGTAGCCGTCCAGCGTCATGCGGATGCGCACCGCGTCCGGCAGGGGCCGTTCGGCGGTGACGATATAGGCCGGCGTCTCCTGTCCGTCCCTGACGAAGGCGACGGTCAGGTCGCGGACGCCGTGGTACAACACCTGCGGCGGGCCGGGACGAGCGCCGTCGAGATGGGTGGCGACGCGGCGCTCAAGCCGGTTCTCGACGAGACGGTATTCGACCCGCTGCAGCGATGGGCGCGGCTGCCCGCCCGGATTGGTCCAGCCCGCGCGAGTGAGGACCAGGACCGGATCGCCGGTCGCGGCCGCGCCGCTCATCGGCTGGGACATGGGCCGCCCCGTGGGACCCCGCGAACGCCGGCCGCTGGCCTGGCCCAGGTCGGCCTTCAGCAGGCTGCGCATCCGTTGCAGATCCCCGGTGCGGTCGGTCGCGGCCTTGATGGCGAACCGGTTGTCGATGGACAGGCCCAGCACCGCCGCCCCCGCCGCCGCGATGAGGGCGAAGATCAGCAGGGCGACGAGCACCTCGACCAGTGTGAAGCCGGAACGGGAGCCGGTCACGGCCGACTCCTGAACAGCACGCGGTCGGCGGCCTGGCCCTCGTCCGTGGAGACGGCGATGTCGATGCGCAGCAGGCCGGCCTCGACGCCCCGCACCGAGCGGCTCCAGCGCCACTGACGGCCGGCGAGGGTCGCGGCGCCGTCCGTCGTCCCCTCGGCCAGAACCGGATCGATCATGGCCTCGACGGCGAGATTCTCCGCGACCACGCCGGCCAGGGTGCGGGTCTCGACCCAAGCGGCGGAGCGGGTGTTCTCGCCGGACAGATTGAGCAGGGCCATGGCCGCGAGGCTGAACACCGCCAGGGCGACGAGAAGCTCGATCAGGGTGAAGCCGGCCCTCGGGGATGTGGGGCGCTCAGCCATCGATCGTCACCCCGCCGGCGCCGTCGACGGCGATGCGGGCCGCGCGGCCGTCACGGCTCAGGGTGACGGTCGCAGGCTCGGCCACGCCGGTCGGGTCGAACACCACGCGCAGCGGCTCCGCGGGCGAGACCGTCAGGCCGTCGCTCCACGCCTCGGGTCCGAACGGCCCGTCCGTCAGGGGCGACCATTCGGCGCCGTCGAAGGCGGAGAAGCCGTAGCCGGCCGCCGTCGTCTCGACGGCGACGGGCCGGTTGGTCAGCACCGCTTCCTCTCGCGCCCGCGACAGGCGGGCGGCGAAGCGTTCGGCGTCTTCCGCCACCGAAGGCCGGGGATCTGGCACGGACAGCACCACGGCCCCGGCGGCCAGACCGATGATGGCCACCGTCATCAGCAGCTCGACGAGCGTGAAGCCGGCGCGGCGGGCCCGGCGCGCGCTCAAGCAGCGAGCGGCCCTAGACCTGCCAGTTGCCGAGGTCGGCGTCATCGCCCTCCCCCCCTTCGCGACCGTCCGCTCCGAGGGAGTAGACGTCGAACTGGCCGCCGTGGGCGCTGGGTCGGCGGTACTGGTAGGGATTGCCCCACGGGTCCTTGGGCAGGCGCCGGACGTAGCCGCCCTGGCGATAGCGCTCGGGCCGCGCCAGACCGGCAGGGGCGGAGACCAGCGCCTGCAGGTCGTCGGGGAAGGCGAGGTTGTCGAGTCGGTAGGTCTCGATCGCCTGTTCGAGCACCGAGATGTCGGCCCGGGCCTTGCCGACCATGGCCTTGTCCTGGCTGGGCAGGACGTTGATGGCGACGACGGTGGCCAGCAGGCCGATGATGACGATGACCACCATCAGTTCGACCAGCGTAAAGCCCGCGCGTTTTTGGGCGCTACCGCGCCGCGCGCGGCGCAACGCTGCTTGAGCGCGGATCGTCCTCAAGAAGCGAGCCGCCGCGCGGTGAGCGTCAGGACCAGAAGACATATGCAACTCCATCACCCCATGGCCAGGGTGTTGATCTGAAGGATGGGCAGGAGGATCGACAGCACGATCAGCGCCACCACGCCGCCCATGACGACGATGATGGCGGGCTCGAGCAGGCTCAGCATCACGGCGGTGAAGGTCGAGAACTCGCGCTCGAGATAGTCGGCGGCGCGCTCCAGCATCGGCTCCAGCCGGCCGCTGCTTTCGCCGGAGGCCGTCATGTGGACGAGGATCGGCGGGAAGACGTCGGCCCGGCGCATCGCGGCGGACAGGCCGCCGCCCTCGCGCACGGCGTCGGCCATGGTTTCAGTGGCCAGACGCAGGCGACGGTTTGAGACGGTGCGGGCGGTGATGGTCAGCCCCTCCAGCACCGGCAGGCCGGCGGCGATCATGGTCGACAGGGTCCGCGCCATCTTCGCCCCGTGCAGGTCGCGGATCAGCCGGCCGATCAGGGGCAGGCGCAGCAGGGCCGTATCGGCCTGCAGCCGGACCGCCGGATTGCGAAGGGCGACCGCGCCGCCGATGAGCGCCAGCAGAAGCAGCAGCCCGGCCAACCAGCCCCAGTCGCGCATCCCGTCCGAGATGCCGATGACCAGCCGGGTCAGCAGCGGAAGGGTCTGGTTCAGGCTGTCGAACTGGTCGACCACCTTGGGCACCACGAAGGTCATCAGGGCGCCGATGACGCCGAGCGCCACCACCCCCAGCACGGCGGGATAGACCAGGGCCGTGATCACCTTGCCGCGCACCGTCTGGTCGCGCTCCAGCCCGTCGGCGAGGCGTTCGAGGATCGGCTCCAGCGCGCCGGAGCTCTCGCCGGCCGAGACCATGGCCCGGTAAAGCGGCGGAAAGGCCTGCCCCTGCAGGGCCATGGCGTCTGACAGGCGGCGGCCCTCCATGACCCCGCCGTGGACCCCGTCCAGCACCCGGTGCACGGCGGGCCGGTCGGCCTGCAGGGCGATGGTCCGCAACGCCTCCTCGAGCGGGGCGACCGAGACGAGGGTGGCCAGCTGCCGGGTGGTCAGCGCGAGGGTCCTGGCGTTCAGCTTGCCGCCCCGGGTCCGCCCGAGGCGATCGACCTTCCGCAGGGCGTCGCGCCCGGTCGTGATCTCCAGCGGCATGAGCTTGCGGCGTTCCAGAAGGGCGCGCGCGGCGGCCTCGTCGGCGGCGGTCAGGGCCCCGGTGAGGGTGCGTCCGCCGGCGTCCACGGCCACATAGTCGAACGCCGCCATCAGGCCGCCGCCTCGCCCGCGGGGGCGTCGTCCGGCAGGGCTGCGGCGTCGCGGCGCGTCACCCGCACCGCCTCCTCCACCGAGGTCAGGCCGCTGAGCACGAAGGCGCGGGCCCGCCGGGCGAGGGTGTCCATGCGCTCGAAGGCGACGGCGTTGATCGCCTCCTCGTCCGCCCCGGCGGCGACCAGGCGGCGGATGCGGTCGTCGACGGCGATGACCTCATACAGGCCGACCCGTCCGACATAGCCGGTCTGGCGGCAGCGGTCGCAGCCGTGGGCGCGCCAGACCGGCTGACCGGTCCGGACGCCGATCAGTCGCGCCGTGGCGGCGTCCGCCGGCTCCGAGCGGCGGCAGGCCGGGCACAGCCGCCGCACCAGCCGCTGGGCCACGATCAGGCGCAGGGTCGAGGCCAGCAGGAAGGGTTCGACGCCCATGTCGCGCAGTCGGGTGACGGCCCCGGCCGCGTCGTTGGTGTGCACCGTCGACAGCACCAGATGGCCGGTCAGCGAGGCCTGAACGGCGATCTGGGCCGTCTCGACATCGCGGATCTCGCCGTCCGTCAAACCGGAATAAGCCTTGGCGAACGGCACAAGCTGGCCGTTGTCCCACGCGGCGAAGGTGTAATCGGTGTAAAGGCTTGCTCGGCGACCATGACCGCGCTGGGCGTAAATGAGGACGGCATCGCAGGTGTACGGTTCGATCTTCCACTTCCACCATAGCCCGGTTACGCGGCCTGCTACGTAGGGCGAATCGGCACGTTTCAGCATGATTCCTTCGACGTGTTGCTCGCGGCTTGCTTCACGCTGCCGCGCCAAAGCATTCCAGTCTTCTGCCTCGATTAACGGAGAAGCCATCACCGGGTCGTCG
>JBGTSL010000030.1:0-10874 GCA_041940325.1 Brevundimonas sp. | reverse complement strand
GCCGAACACCGGCGTGCGGCGTTTCAGGTTGGCGTGCAGCGTCTCCAGCATGAAGCCGTCGCCGCCCAGGGCGACAATGACGTCGGCTGAGGCGGGATCGGACGAGCCGTACAGATCCACCAGCCGGTCGCGGGCGGCCGCCGCTTCCGGGCGATCCGAGGCGGCGAAGGCGATGCGAAGGTCCGGGCTGCTCACGCCTCTACGCAAGCCGAGCCCGGCGGTGAAGTCAAACGCGCGTTTCAGCCCGGGACGAGGGCCCGAAACGCTCGGGCGGCGGAGGCGGCGGAAATGGCCCCGCGTGTCCAGACCGGGGCGCCGGCGTCGCCAGGCAGCCCGCCGTTGAGCAGACGGATCTCGGTCAGCAGTGCCGGATAGACTGCGCGATCGACACCGGCCGCGGCGCAGGCGTAGAACAGGGCCTCAGGGGTTCGCCCAGCGAGGGCCTCGCGCACCTGGGCGACCGGGAATCCGCCAAGGGTCGCGAGGGCGTGAATGAACAGCCCAAGTCGGCGCTCCCGGATCGCGCGCACAAGGTAGCCGGCGCGAAGTTGCCCCGCGGCCTGAAGCTTCGTGACCAGCCGCCGCTCCATTTCGTCGCGGTCGGGGTCGTTGGCGGGTATCGCAACCATGGTTCCGGACCGCGCATCATACACCGACTGCTCGATCAGCGGCGTCAGCTTCGCCTCGTCCATCCGGAAGCGCTCGCAGATGGACTGCCGCAAGGCTTCACCAACCCATTGATACATCTGTTCGGCCAGTTGCTCCGTCATCCGGGGATGACGGGTCAGCGGACCACGCAGGGCCGCTACCCGCCGCGACTGCTCGACCAGCCGGCGGAGGCCGTCGAGACTGATCTCCGCGGTGCGGTTGAAGGCGAGGGCCGTCAAAATCGCGGGTTCGCCGCGATCGATGATGGCGTCGGTCACCCGACCGCCGAGGTTCGGCCGGCGGGCGATTTCAATCTGATGCTCAAGCGTCGCCTCCACGAGGACGCGGAGCAGATCATCTTCCTGAAGCAGGGGACTGGCGGCGAGCACCGGGCGGGCGATCTCGATCTCGTCGAGCGCCAGGATGTTGATCAGCGCCGGCGGCGCCCAATCCGCATGGGCGAGACGCTGGGACAGCACCTTGCGGACTTCCCGCTCCGCCTGCCGCGCCAAGGTCAGGAAGATTTCGCTCAGCACCGGCGACAGCTCGCCGGACGGCGGGCGCGCGTCGCACAGGGCGATGACCCCCAGCAGCAGCCGTTCGCGGGCCTCCGAACTGGGGTTCCGCGCCAGGGCGAGTAGGTCCGTACAGGCCGGCGGCGAGGCGAGGGGCGGGGAGCGAAGCTGAGCGACGGTCAAGGGCGTCTCCGGCGCGCCGACGATTCGGCTGGTCGAAGCGTAGCGGGAGGCCGCTAAGGCAGGGTTAACGGAAGCTGAATCTTGACGGCGGGCCCGCCCGGCGCGAGCGTGCGCCGCCGTACGCAACTTCAAGGACCCGGACCATGGCCGACGGAACCACGCCCTCGTTGAAGGCCCGCGTATCGGAAGCCGAATGGAACGCCCGCGTTGAACTGGCGGCGCTTTACCGGCTGGTGGCGCTGCACGGGTGGGACGACATGATCTTCGCCCATATCTCGGCCCGTGTGCCGGGGCCGGACAAGCATTTCCTGATCAACCCCTACGGGTGGTATTTCGAGGAGATGACGGCCTCTTGTCTGGTCAAGGTCGATCTGGACGGGAACGTCGTCCAGGACACGACGAGTTTCATCAATCCGGCCGGGTTCACCATTCATTCGGCGATCCACGCCGCGCGGGACGACGCCCATTTCGTCATCCACCTGCACACCGTCGCGGGGGTCGGGGTGGCGGCGCAGCAGGAAGGCCTTCTGCCCCTCGGCCAAAACGCCTGCTTGTTGCAGCACCAGGTCGCTTATCACGGCTATGAGGGGCTGGCGCTGAACCATGAGGAGCGCGAGCGCCTCGTCGCGGACCTCGGGGACAAGCCCCTGATGCTGCTGCGCAACCACGGCACCCTGGCGGTGGGACAAACCGCGGCGCAGGCGTGGATCGGCATGTTCTTCCTCGAGCGGGCCTGCGCCCAGCAGGTCGCGGCCCTGTCGGTCGGACGCGAGCACGTCCTGATGGCCCCCGAGGCGGCGCAGGCTGAAACGCGGGAACAGGGCAAGGGCATCGGCTTCGTCGCGGCCCTCGCCTGGCCGGGTGCGCTTCGAATGCTCGATCGCAGGTCGCCGGGTTACGACGTGTGACCCGCGCCCGGGGGCTGCTGATCGGTCTGACGGTCGCGGCCCTCGCCACGCCCGCGGCCGCCGGCGCGTGGAACAAGCCCAAGGGCAGGGGCCAGGTCATCTTCAAATTCGAGCAGATGACCGCCGATCGTGGGTTCGATCCGGATGGCGTGCTGGCCGACCTTCCGGCCGAGCGGCGCGACACGTCGCTGGGGGCGTTCGTCGAATACGGCCTGACCGATCGCCTGACCGTCCAGTTCAAGGGCGACTGGCAGTCGGGCGAGGACGCCTTTGTCGATTTCGAGGGGCGGGGCCCGATCGAACTGGGTCTCAGCTGGCAGGCCTGGCGCGACGAAAGCACGGCCGTCAGCCTCTACGCCGGCTACGCCGCGGGCGGTGAGGGTCGCAACGCCGGCTACGCGGCGCCGGGGCAGGGGGAACATGACTGGGAGGTCAGAGCCTCTGTAGGCCGTTCGTTCCAGACCCGCTGGGGACCGGTCCCGCCGCAGACCTTCGTCGAGCTTCAGGTGGCGCGGCGAATGCGGCAGGGCCTGCCCGACGAAACCCGTCTGGACGCGACCGTCGGGACGCACCTTGGGGAGGACTGGATGGTTCTGGCCCAAGCCTTCGGCGGGCGAACGGAGGACGGCCTGGCTCAGTGGTTGTCGGTCGAGACCTCGGTGGTCCGCGACTTCGGAGACTGGAGCGTGCAGGCAGGTTGGCGCCAGACGGTCGCGGGGCGCGAAACGCCGCAGGCAAGCGGGCCGGTGATAGGCATCTGGCGCCGGTTCTGAAACGTAGAGACCGGTCTTCTCAGCGACGGAATCCGAAACACCGTGCGTTGCAGAGACTCCAGTTGCGTCGACGGCGGGAGCCGCTAAGTCGGCTCGTCCCGTTCCGGAGCCTGTCTGCGTGATCAAGCGCCACTTTTTCCTCGCCGCCGCCGCCGTCCTGCTCGCCCTGATGGTGGTGGCCGTGATCCTGCGGCTCGCCTTCGCCGACGAGGAGAAGTCCGGCGGTCCCGGCGGGCGAGGCGGCCCCGGTGCCGGCCGTGGCCAGGCGGTGTCGCAGGCCGTCGTCGCGCCGCGCGAGTTCTCCGACGAGATCCGCGTGCTCGGCGTCGCGCGGGGCCGCCGTTCCGTCAACATCACCTCGTCGACCAGCGAACTGATCACCCGCGTCCTGTTCGCCGACGGGCAGCGAGTCGCCGCGGGAGCGCCTCTTGTCGAACTGCAGGCGCGCGAAGAGGACGCGGACATCATCGAGGCACGGTCACGCGTGGCCCAGGCCCAGCGCGAATATGACCGCTACCGCGACCTGGCCGACCGCGGCGTCGCGCCGAGGGTCACGGCGGAGAACGCCGAAAGCGCCCTCGAGGCCGCCCAGGCCGGCCTGGCCGCCGCCCAGGCCCGCCGCGGCGACAGGCTGATCCGGGCGCCGTTCGCCGGCGTCCTGGGGCTGACGAGCGTCACGCCGGGCACCCTCATCAGCCCCGGGGCGGTGATCACCACCCTCGACGACATCAGCGTGGTCCGCGTCGATTTTCCGTTGCCCGAGCGCTACCTCTCGGTGCTGCGTCCGGGCGTGCCCATCGTCGCCACGGCTGACGCCTTGGGCGAACAGACCTTTCCGGGCCGCATCGCCCTGATCGACACGCGGGTCAACGAACAGACCCGGTCCGCCACGGCGCGGGCCGAGATTCCCAATCCCGGCGGGCGGATTCGTCCTGGCATGTCCATGCGGGTGGCGGTGCGGCAAGGCGTCCGGCAAGGGCTCGCCGTCCCGGAAGCGGCGGTCCAGTATGAGGGCGACAGCGCCTTCGTCTTCCGCATCGCACCCGGCGAGCGGGGTCTGACCGCCCAACGCCTGAGCGTCGAGGCGGGCTCTGTCGAAAATGGCTTCGTGGAGATATTGTCCGGGCTGAACGCCGGCGACCGCGTCGTCGCCTCGGGCCTGAACCGTATCCAGCCCGGATCGCCGGTGACGGTGGCGGGCGCGCCGGCTCGCCGCGCGGGCGGCGCCCAATGATGCTCTCCGACGTCTCCGTCCGCCGTCCCGTCTTCGCGGCGGTGGCGGCGATCGTCCTGTGCGTCATCGGCGCCGCAGCCTTCTTCTTCCTTCCCGTACGGGAACTGCCGGACGTCGATCCGCCCATCGTCTCGGTCAACACGACCTACGCCGGGGCCTCGGCCGAGGTGATCGAAAGCCGGATCACCGAGCCGATCGAACAGCGCATCGCCGGCATCCAGGGCGTCGAACGCATCAACTCGACCAGCCGCGACGGCCGCTCCAGCGTCCGTATCGAATTCTCCCTCGACCGCGATATCGACAGCGCGGCCAACGACGTTCGGGACCGGATCTCGCGCGTGCTGGGCAATCTGCCCGATCAGGCCGATCCGCCCGAGGTGGCCAAGGCGGACACCAACGGCCAGCCGATCATGATCCTGTTCCTGCGGTCCAGCGAGATGGATCGCCTGGCGCTGACCGACTACGCCGACCGCTATCTGATCGACCGTCTGGCGACGGTGCCCGGCGTGGCGCAGGTCCAGATCTACGGCGAGCAGCGCTATTCAATGCGGATCTGGCTCGAGCCCGCCGCCCTCGCCGCGCGGGGGCTGACCGTCACCGACGTGGAGTCGGCCCTGAGCAGTCAGAACGTGGAGCTGCCGGCCGGAGCGCTCGATTCCGGCGAGAAAAACTACACGGTGCGGGTGGCCCGCAACTATGCGCTGGCCGAGGACTTCCGGCAGCTGCCGATCGGCGCGCGCGGGGCCGGGGCTCCCGGTGCGCAGTCGGGCGCCCTTCAGGGTCAGACCGCCTATGTGACCCGTCTGGGCGATCTCGCCCGGGTCGAGGAGGCTCCGGAGGAGGAGCGTCGGCTGTTCCGCGGCAATGGCCTGGACCAGATCGGCCTCGCCATCACCCGCCAGGCCCAGTCGAACGACCTCGCCATCTCCGAAGGCGTGCGGGAGATGATGGAACAGGTCCGGCCGAGCCTTCCCGAAGGCACGGAGCTGGTGGTCGGGTCGGATAATTCGGTATTCACCGCCCACGCCATCGACGAGGTGTGGATCACCATCGGCATCGCCCTCGTGCTGGTGGCGCTGGTCAACTTCGTCTTCCTGGGCACGCTGAGGGCCGCTTTCATTCCATCGGTCGTCGCTCCGATCTGCCTGCTGTCCACCTTCATCGTCCTCGCGCCGCTCGGGTTCTCGCTCAACCTGCTGACCCTGCTGGCCCTGGTTCTGGCCATCGGCCTGGTGGTCGACGACGCGATCGTCGTGACCGAGAACATCCAGCGCCGCATCGATCATGGCGAGCCGCCGCTGGTGGCCGCCGAACGCGGCGCACGTCAGGTTTTCTTCGCCGTCGTCGCCACCACGATCGTCCTGCTGTCGGTGTTCGCACCCCTGCTGTTCCTGCCCGGCTATGTCGGGCGGCTATTTGTCGAACTGGCGGCCGCCATCGCCGCGGCCGTGGCCTTCTCGGCCTTCCTCGCGCTCAGCCTGTCGCCAATGCTCGCCTCCAAGATTCTACGCCCCGCCTCGGGCTCGGGCTGGGTAGCCCGTCGGGTCGACCGCGGCATGGAGGCGCTGAAGAACTCCTACCGGAACTCGCTGACGATGTTGCTCGGCCGGCGGGCGGCGGTGGGCGGCGTGATCGGCCTGATCGTCCTCGTCGCCGCCGGCGCCGTCGCCATGTTCCTCACCCTGCCGAGCGAGCTGGTGCCGCCGGAAGACCGGGGCCGCATCGTCGGCCGGATCCAGGGCCCCGAGGGCGCGGGCTTCGATTACACGAAGCGCATCATGCTGGGTCTCGAGCCGATCCTCGCGGAGTACCGCGAGGGCGGCGAGGTCGAGAGCTATCTGATCTCGGCCCCGGGCTTCGGCGGCGGGAGCTTCAACTCCGGCAATGCCGTCCTGACCCTGAAGGACTGGTCTGAACGCAGCCGGTCGGCCGACGAGATCGCCCAGGAGCTGAACCAGAAACTGCGCGGCCAGACCGACGCGCAGGTCAACGTCAGCGTTCCGGGCGCTTTCCAGCGCGGCGGCGGAAACTCCAACTCGATCGAGATGGTCCTGACCGGGGCCGAGTACGAGGACATGTTCGACTGGGTGCAGCCGATCCTCGCCGCCGCCCAGCAGAACCCGGGCTTTTCCCGTCCCCGCCTCGATTATGAACCCAACGCGCCGCGCCTGCTGGTCGACGTCGACCCGCAGAGGGCGGCGGCCCTGGGAGTGTCGTCGCAGGAGATCGGCCGGACCCTGCAAAGCATGTTCGGCTCACGCCGTGCGACGACCTACATTCGCGGTGGCCAGGAGTACGACGTCATCCTGCAGACGGATCTCGAGAACCGGCGCTCGGTCGGCGATCTCGAGTCGCTGTATGTCTCGACCGGCAGCGGGCAACTGGTTCCCCTCTCCGCGGTGGTCACGACGGAAACCTCGGGCGACACGCCCGATCGCCGCCGCCTCGATCGGCAGCGCAGCATTTCCCTGAGCGCCGACCTGAACCCCGGCACCACCCTCGCAGACGCCATGGCCTTCCTGAGCGAACAGGCCGCGCAGCAGCCGTCGGGCGTGGCCACCATCCAGTGGGGCGGGGCCGCACGCGACCAGCAGGAAGCCGGCAGCGCGGTCGGCTGGGCCTTCGGCCTCGCCCTGCTGCTGGTCTTCCTCGTTCTGGCGGCCCAGTTCGAGAGCTGGATCACGCCGGCGGTGATCATGCTGACCGTGCCGCTCGCCGCCGCCGGGGGTTTGTTCGGCCTCGTCATGGCGGGGTCGAGCCTGAACATCTACAGCCAGATCGGCCTGATCATCCTGATCGGGGTGGCGGCCAAGAACGGCATTCTGATCGTGGAATTCGCCAATCAGCTGCGCGACCAGGGGCGGTCGATCCACGACGCCATCATCGAGGCTTCGACCCTGCGCCTGCGGCCGATCATCATGACCTCGATCGCCACCGCCTTCGGCGCCCTGCCGCTGGTGCTCTGGCAGGGGGCGGGTGCGGGCAGCCGGCAGACCATCGGCGTGGTTATCTTCGCCGGCGCCATGTTCGCGACCCTGCTGACCCTTTTCGTGGTGCCGGTGATCTACGGGGTTCTGGCGCGGTTCACGAAGTCGCCGGAATACACCGCCCGCAAGATCGAGGAGTGGGAGGCGAAGGAGGCCGCGGCCAACGATCCCGTGCCTGCCGCCGCGGAATAGATCAGGGCTGAACGGGCGGGGTGTAGCCCGTCTCAACCTTCAGGAAGGCGATCACGTCGCGGCGATCCTGCGCGTTCGGGATGCCGGCGAAGCTCATCTTCGTGCCTTGCAGGAAGGTGCGCGGGTTCTCCAGCCAGTGGTCCAGCCGTTCGCCGTCCCAGATGAAGGCCGCCTGCTTCACGGCGTCCGAATAGTTGTAGTCGGGGTGAGCGCCGGCCCGGCGACCGAAGATGCCGTACAGGTTGGGGCCAGTCATGTTCGGCCCCCCGTCGGTGATGGTGTGGCAGGCGCGACAGCGGGCGAAGACGCGGCGTCCGTTGTCCAGATCGGCCGTGTTGTATGGCGCGGGCAGGGCGGCGAGCAGGGCCGCCTTCTGGTCCGGCGTCGGGGCCGGACGGGCCGGCGTCGAGGGTGCGGCGTCGCCGCCTTCCTGGCCGCAGGCGGCGAGACCCATGGCGGCGAGGGCGATCAGGATGGGTCGGTTCATGCGCGGGCTCCAGTGACGCCGCAGTGATAGCCGAACCGTCAATCAGGACAACGGCTGCGACGCTTCGACGGTGGACGGATGGCTCTCGCACCTGATAATCACTGTCAAAAGGCGCGCTGATCGCGCCGGCGTGCGTGAGCTCCATGTCCGACACCATCAAACTCAGCCAGGCCCGTCGCGGCGACCGGGGCGTCATCGTCCAGGTCGGTGGCCATTGCCATCACGACGAACATGCAATGGAACTGGAGCGCCGCCTGCTGGAACTCGGCTTCGTCGAGGGCGCGCGGGTCGAACTGCTTCACGAAGGCCTGTTCGGACGAAATCCGATCGCCATGAAGGTCGATGACATGCGCGTGGCGCTTCGCCGCCACGAAGCCGCCAGCCTGACCGTCCGGGTGGAGCCGGTCGCCTGATGGACATCGCGGTTCGGAGCGCGCGGGTCGCGCTTGTCGGCAATCCCAACAGCGGCAAGACGGCGCTGTTCAACGCCCTCACCGGCGCTCACCAGAAGGTGGCGAACTATGCGGGCGTCACGGTCGAGCGTAAGGAAGGCCTGATCCGGACGGCCGACGGGCGGTCGATGTCGGTGCTCGACCTGCCCGGCACCTATTCGCTACGCGCGCGTAGTCCGGATGAGGAAGTCACCCGCGACGCCGTCTTGGGGCGGCTGGCCGGCGAGGCCCCGCCAGACGTCATCGTCTCGGTCGCCGACGCCGCCAATCTGCGCCTGGTGCTGCGTCTGATCCTCGAACTGAAGGCCGTTGGCCGGCCGATAGTGCTGGCTTTGAACATGTACGACATCGCCCAGCGTCAGGGGCTGCGGATCGATCTGGATAGGCTCCAGGCCGAACTGGGCGTGCCGGTGGTCCCCACCACCGCCACGCGCAAGCGGGGGATCGCCGACCTGGTCGCCGCGATCGCGACCGCCGCGGATTCGTCGGCCGTTGCGCCGGGCATGGCGTGGAGCGCTCCTGACGCCGCGGCGCTGCGCGAAGCGGCCCGTGAAGCCGAGCGGATCATGAAGGTCTGCGTGCGGCCGCCGGAACGTCCGGACACCCTGACCGGGCGGATCGACGCGATCCTGCTGCATCCTGTCGCCGGACTGGCGATCCTGCTGGCCCTGCTGTTTGTGATGTTCCAGGCGGTGTTCAGCTGGGCGACGCCGCTGATGGACGGCATTGAGGCCAGTCTGGGCGCGCTCGGCCTCGCCGTGGCGACGGTCATTCCCGACGGAATCTGGCAAAGCCTGATCGTCGACGGTCTGATCTCCGGCGTCGGGAGCGTGCTGGTGTTCCTGCCGCAGATCCTGATCCTGTTCCTGTTCATCATCCTGCTCGAGGATTTCGGCTACATGGCCCGGGCCGCCTTCCTGATGGACCGCATCATGGGCGGGGCGGGTCTGCACGGGCGGGCCTTCATTCCCCTCCTGTCCAGCTTTGCCTGCGCCATCCCGGGCGTCATGGCGGCGCGGGTGATCGACTCCAAGCGCGACCGGCTGACCACCATCATGGTGGCGCCGCTGATGACCTGCTCGGCGCGAATTCCGGTCTACACCCTGATCATCGCGGCCTTCATTCCGAACCAGACGGTTTGGGGCTTCGCCAATATGCAGGGGCTGGTGATGTTCGGCCTCTACGCCGCGGGCATCCTCAGCGCGCTGGCGGTGTCGTTTGTGATCCGGCGCATCTTCTGGCGGGGGGCGGTCGAGCCGTTCATGATGGAGCTTCCGGCCTACAAGACGCCGGATGTGCGCAGCGTGCTGTTCAATCTGTGGCTCCGGGCGCGCATCTTCCTCGAGCGGGCCGGGCGGATCATCCTGCCGCTGATGGTGCTGGTCTGGGCGCTGTCGACGTTTCCGTATCCGCCGGAGGGCGCGACCCAGCCGGCCATCGACTATTCGTTCGCCGGCATGATGGGCCGGGCGCTGGAGCCGCTCTTCGCGCCGATCGGCTTCAACTGGCAGATGGTTATCGCCCTGATCCCGGGCATGGCGGCTCGGGAGGTGGCGGTGGCCGCCCTCGGCACCGTTTACGCCGTCGCTGACCCGGAAAGCGCGACGGCGGTGCTGGCCACCACCTTGGCCGGGCAATGGTCGCTGGCCACCGGCCTGGCCTTCCTCGCCTGGTACGTTTTCGCGCCGCAGTGCGTTGCGACTCTGGGCGTCGTCAAACGCGAGACGAACTCGTGGAAATGGATGTGGGTGATGGTCGCCTATATGTTCGGGCTCGCCTATCTGGCGGCCTTCCTGACCTTCCGCGTGGCGGTCGCGTTCGGAGCGGGCTGATACCCCTGCCGGACGAACGATGGTTGACAAATCCTTTCGAATTTTGCGAATCGTCGGGCATCCGAGGGAATTTTCGATGCTCTCGCCCCTCAAACCGCTGCTATGCAGGCACGATTTCTACTGGTCCGAACGGCATGGCTCGGATCGCTGCCGTCGTTGCGGCAAGCGACAGGCGGCCGAGGCCGTCGACGTCCTGACGGGGGAGCTGTTCGCGTCGGCCCTGTCCACGGGCAAGGATGAGATTCACCCTTCGCCGCTGAAACTGGACGAGCTGCCAATGTTCGAGCCGGCGGGCGGAGCGTTCGTTGACTTCGACGGGCGGAGGCAGCGACAGTCCCCCCGCTCCCCGGCGTTGATGCGGCCAAGCGCCAAGGCGCTGAAGGCCCAGGCGAGCGACCGCCGGGCCATGCTGATGGATATGCTGGAGCGCCTCGCTCAAGGGGAGCGGCCGACGCGGGAGGAGGCGATCGACGCAGTGCTCGCTGTAATCGAGGATGCGCATTCCGCCGATCCGGTGTTGTTCGGAGCCGGTGCGGCCGGACATTTCGCGCGTCTGCATCAGGCCCGGTCGGCGCCCTGCTGCTGAGCCCGGTACCACCCGTGGGACATGAGCCGTAGCCCAGGCTGACGGATGGTGCCGGTTGCAGGAATCGAACCCGCGAC
>JBGTSL010000029.1:0-10960 GCA_041940325.1 Brevundimonas sp. | reverse complement strand
CCGTCGGCAGGAGCGCGTGTACCGGCGAGCTCGGTAGCCTGCCCGAGCGTGGCAGGGGCCTCGGTCCGACGGAGACCAGCGGCTCGCGTACCGACTCGCCCAGGAGCGGCTCCCACGCCTCGCCGTCGGTCGAGCCCTCGGGCATGCCGGTGTATTCGTACCAGCGGGCATTGTAATAGTCGTGGAAGCCGTCCGGGAGGGTCGACCAGACCATCTGCGGCATGGAGTCGGCGATGGCCCGGAACTGGGCCTCGGACTGCCGCTGGGCGACGAGGGCCCGGCGCAGGTTGAGCAATGTCATGACCTGGGCCGCGAGGACCTGCAGGGTCTGCATCTGCAGCGGGGTCGGGCCCTCCGGCCGGGGCTTGTCGCTGAGCACGCACAGGGTGCCGATCGGAAGCCCTTCCGCCGACTTCAGCAATTGGCCGGCATAGAAGCGCAGGCCGGGCTCTCCGGTCACCAGCGGGTTGCAGGCGAAACGTTCGTCCTGCCTGGCGTCCGGCACGACCATGCGGTCCTCGGCCAGGATGGCGTGGGCGCAGAACGAGGTTTCCAGCGGGGTTTCGCGGACGCCGAGGCCGGTCTCGGCCTTGAACCACTGCCGCCCCTCGTCGATCAGATTGACCACAGCGATGGGCGCGTCGAATACTTGTGCGACCAGGTTGACGATCTCGTCGAAGGCGGCTTCCCGGGGCGTGTCGAGGATATCGTAGGCGCGGAGGGCCGCGAGCCGGTCGGCCTCGTTCCAGGCGGGCTTTTCTGTCGTGACGCTCAAGCGGACCTCTGACATGCGCATGGCGCCGGCCCTGATGAATGCCGACGGCGAAAAAGCGTTGCAATGGGTAAGGGGGTTTTGTCAGCCGGCCGGGCGGCCGACCTCCTCGACTTCCATGACCGTCACGCAGGGCGGCGGCGTGGCGGGCGCGGCCTTGGGCGGAGGCGCTTCGAACGCCGCGAGGCGCTGGTTGATTTCGGCGATATCCTCCGCCGTCGGTTGCCGCCGTCCGCCAAGGGAAATGACGCCGACGGTGCGGGTCTGGCCGTCGATGACTACGGTGCGTTGTGCGGTGTCGCCGGCGGCGGCCGCCTCGTCCAGGGCGGTCCCGGCCTCCCCGGCCGAGGCGATCTGCAGGCGCGGGCGGGCGAAGCGGGCCTCGTCGATGCGCGGCTCGCGGCCCGAGTAGGCCTGGCGGAACGCCGCCGGCTCGCCGTAGACGCCCTTCCAGCGGTAGAAGATGTGCGCCCCGATCTGGGTCAGCTTGTTCAGCGTCGGCGCCCACCACGGATAGACATAATTGGCGTGGTAGTGGGTGGCGGTGCCGACCTTGGTGGCGACATGCCCCGCCAGCGCCCGCTCGGCCACGCGGCCGGCGCGGTTCCAGGCCCAGCTGACGGGACCCTGGGCCAGTGAGCCGTCGCAGGTGAAGCTGAACTGGCAGCCGGTGACGCGTTCGGCCCCCTCGTAGACCACCCCGCAGACGGAGTTGGCGTAGTTGGGATCGCGGACGCGGTTCAGGACGACCTGCGCCACCGCCTCCTGGCCTTCGGTCGGCTCCAGCGCGGCTTCATAATAGATCGCCTGGGTCAGACAGCGGACGGCGCGGCGCCGGTCCTCGACGGTGGCCGGCTTGAATTCGAACGGCCGGGCCGGGCGCAGCAGACCGGACGCCGGCATGGCCGCGTTGAGCTTCTGCGCCTCAAGGCCCGAGGCGCCGAAATCCAGCGACGGCTTGCCGCCGAGCGACAGACTCTCCCAGCCGGGCGTCAGGCCGTAGAGGACGGCGCGGCGCTCGTTCGGATCGTGCCGCATGGCGATGGCCCGCTGCGACGGCGTCATCCGTGCAGTGATGGCCCCAAGGCCCTTGTCGGTCAGATCGCCGCGAGTCAGCTGGCGCACCGCCTCGGCCCGGCGGTCAATCTCCGGACGGACGGTCGAACTGGCCGCCATGGCCACCCCGACGGCAGCCAGCGCGGCAGGCGCGGCGGCGGCGATCCGGCGCGTCTTCCTCAGCCCCGTTGTCCAGACCCTTGCGGCCAAATCCAGCTCCCGCTTTCCGGCGGCGGCGCCGGACACCATTGACCCTACGCCGCGAGCGAGGCGGTTTTCAGGCGGAAATTCGCCGTCCGGTCAAGACCGGGCGTGTTCCGCGGGAGAACCGACGGCCGCCAGAGACCCGGAGACGGGCAAGCCCTCCCTGTGGGGCAAGCGCGCCTGGCGTCCGGCGGGTATCGACACCCTTGCTGGAACGCAAACCGAACCAATACGTTGCGAGAAGTCGCGTACGCGCGATCGGGGGATGGATTTGGGCGCGGCCAGGCTGCTTCGACGGATATTCGATATCGACGCGGGTGTGACGCGCCTCGCGCGCGTCCGGCCGCGCGCGTGGTGGGGGTCGGTGCTGATCGGCATCGGTGCGGCCGTGATCATGCTGGCGGTCCGGGCGGCCCTGTCCGCCTTCTACGGCGAACTCACCGGCTTCATGATCCTGCTGCCGGCCTTGATCGTGGCGGCTCTCGCCGGCGGTCGTACGGCGGGGCTGGTCGCCCTTTTCGCCTGTCTGTTCGGCGGCTGGCTGGTGGTCGGCCTCGACACCATGGGAGCCGGCGTCTCCAACCGTCTGGGCGTGGTGGCCACGACCAATTTCATCGTCGTCGGACTGTTCGCCACCATCGTCGCGGCGGCGCTGCGCAAGGTGCTCGGCAGGCTGGACGACTCCGTCGACGCCCTGCGCCTGTCGATCGACCGGGTCAATGAGAGCGAACATCGCCTGCATCTGATCAGCGAGCAGGCGCCGGTCATGCTCTGGATGAGCGACGAGCAGGGGCGCTGCGTGCACCTCAACGAGGCGCTCAGGCGGTTCTGGGGCGTGACCGACTACGGCGGCGGCTTCGATTTCGTCTCCGTCTTGCATGAGGATGATCGGGCCCGGGTCGCGGCGGCCACCCGGGCCGCCGTGGAACAGACCTGCCCGCTTGAGGTGGAAGCCCGCTACCGGCGCGCCGACGGCGCGTGGCGCGTGCTGCAGACCGAGGCCCGCCCCCGCATTGACGCCGAGGGCCGCTTCCGCGGCATGATCGGCGTCAATGTCGACGTCACCGACGCGCGCGCGGCGGAATCGGCGCTGCTGGAGCGGGAAGCCCAGCTCCAGGCGATGGTCGATCAGGCCTCCGCCGGCATCGCCCGGGTCGGTCTCGACGGATCGGTGCTGAGCGCCAACGCCCGTTTCGCCGAGATCGTCGGGCTCCCCCAGGACGATGTGGTGGGCCTGAGCACCGAGCGCGTCAGCCACCCGGACGACGTTGAGCCGACCCGTCGCGCCCTGGAGCAGGCGCTGCGGGAAGGCGGCGCCCAGCTCGAGAAACGGTATATCCGGCCGGACGGCTCGACGGTCTGGGTGGTGATCAGCATCCGGGCGCTGACCGGCCCCGACGGCGGGGTCGAGGGCTATATCGCCGTGGTGGTCGACATTTCGGGCGCCAAGGCCGCCGAGGCGGCGCTGCGCGAAAGCGAGGCGCGCTTCCGCCTGATGGCGGACACGGCGCCGTCGCCGGTCTGGCTGACCAACGCCGAGGGGGAAGTCGAGTTCGTCAATGCGGCCCTTGCCGACTTCTACGACCGGCCCGCCGGAGAAATCCTTGGCCATATCTGGCGGGATTCCATCCATCCGGACGATGTGGCGGGCGTCAACGCCGCCCAGGCCGAGGCCCGGCCGCGGCGGCGCCCCTACGGCTTCGAGGCCCGCTTCCGGCGCGCCGACGGGGCCTGGAGGTGGATGCGGGTCGCCGTAAACCCCCGTTTCGACGCCAATGACGCCTTCATGGGCCATGTCGGCATGTCGTTCGACGTCACCGACACGCGAGAGGCCATCGACGCCCTGGGGCGGCAAGAGCGCCGGCAGTCCTTCCTTCTCGGCCTCACCGACTCCCTGCGCGACCTGACCTCTTCGGACGAGATCATGGCGGAGGTTGAACGCGCCCTCGGCTCGGAGCTGAAGGCCCAGCGGGTCGGCTACGGGGAGGTCGATCAGGAGCGGCGCCAGGTCACCATGAGCCGCGACTGGACGGCGGACGTCGTCAGCGCCCATGGCCAGTTCTCGCTCGAGGATCTCGGCGCCCAGCTGATCGCGGACCTCGCCGCGGGTCAGGCGATCCGTATCTCCGACGTGACCGCGGACGCGCGGACCCGTGACGCCGCAGACATGTTCAACCGCCTGCAGACCCGCTCGCTCATGCGCGCGCCCCTGATCCGGGGCGGCCGCCTGCGCGCCTTCCTCTACGCCCACGATTCCCGCGTCCGGGAATGGACGGACGAGGAGCTGGAGCTCCTCCAGGACGTAGCCGACCGCACCTGGACCGAGATCGAACGCACCCGGGCCGAGGCCGAGGTCCGGGAGAGCGAAGAGCGATTCCGGGCCATCGCCGACACCGCCCCCGTGCTGATCTGGGTGACCCAGCAGGACCGCACCCGCGCCTTCGTCAACCAGGCCTATGTCGCCTACCGCGGCGGCTCCTACGAGGAGGCCCGTCTGCTAGACTGGCGAGCCATCATCCACCCGGACGACCAGGATCGGGTGCTGAAGGAATCGCTCGCGGGCGAGGCGGCCGGACACCCCTTTTCGATGGAGGCCCGGTATCGGCGTCATGACGGCGAATATCGCTGGCTGAAGTCCTTCTCGCGCCCGAGGTTCGGAGCGGGCGGCGAGGTCGTCGGCTTCGTGGGGGTGGCGTTCGACGTGACCGAGGCCAAGCGGGCCGAGGACGACCTGAAACGCATCAACGAACTGCTCGAGGAGCGCGTCGGAGAGGCCCTGGCCGAAAAGGCCAAGGCCGAGGCGGACCTGATGCACGCCCAGCGGATGGAGGCCGTCGGGCGGCTGACCGGCGGCGTAGCGCACGACTTCAACAATCTGCTGACGGTGGTGATCGGCGCGCTCGACATGATGCTTAGATCGCCGGACGACGCCGCCCGTCAAAGAAAGCTGGGTGAAGCGGCATTGTCGGCGGCGCGGCGCGGCGAACGCCTGACCCACCAGTTGCTGGCCTTTTCACGACGTCAGGCGCTGCGACCGGAGCCGACCGATCTGAACGGTCTGATCCGCGAAAGCGAGCCGCTGCTGCGCAGGGCCGTCGGCGAGGCGATCGAATTCAGGCTGAAGCTGCGGCGCGGCGGCGCCCGGGTCAGCGTAGACCCGGCGCAGTTCGAGGCCGCCCTGCTGAACCTGGTGGTTAACGCCCGCGACGCGCTCGGCGACCGCGGCAAGGTCACCGTCCAGACCCTGAGTTGCGAAGTCGGCCCGGGCGAGATCGCGGAACTGCCACCGGGCGACTACATCTGCGTCACCGTCACGGACAACGGCAGCGGCATGTCGGCCGAGGTCATCGAGCGGGTGTTCGAACCCTTCTTCACAACCAAGCCGGTCGGCAAGGGAACGGGTCTGGGCCTGAGCCAGGTGTACGGTTTCGCCCGCCAGAGCGGCGGGGGCGTCCGGGTGATCTCGACGGTCGGGCGCGGGACGGAGATCCGCCTGTACCTGCCGCCCCTGGCCGCGACCGGGAAGACCGAACCGGCGGCGCCGGCCGAGGGAGACCTTCGCGCCGTGGCCGCCGGCCGACGGCTGCTGCTGGTCGAGGACGATCCGGGCGTAGCCTCGGTGGCCCACGAGCTGCTGGAGGGACTGGGGCTCAAGGTCTGGTCTGCCGAAAACGCCCCGCAGGCGCTGGAACTGCTTCGCAAGCAGCGGTTCGACATCATGCTCACAGACGTGGTCATGCCGGGCGGCATGACGGGCATAGAACTCGCCCGCGAATGCGCCCGCAAATGGCCGTCGATGAGAATCGTCCTGACCTCGGGCTACGCCGGCGACGATGTCGATGCGGCTCTGGCGAACGCGCCGTGGCCGTTTGTGAGGAAGCCCTATTCAGGGGAACAGCTGGCCGCCGTGCTCGGCGACCTGCCGGGCGGCCCCGCTGAATCGACCTAGCGCTGGCGCGCCTTTCGGGCCGCGTAGCGGGCGTCGCGCGCGGCCTTCTGCTCTTCCTTGGTGAGTTGCTTGCGCTCCTTGCGGGCGGCGCGCTTCTCGGCCTCGATGGCTTCCTGGGCCTCGCGCTCGGCAGCCAGGCGCGCGGCTTCCGCCTCGGCCTTCTGACGACGGATTTCGGCCTTCTCGAGCTCGCGCTGCTGCCGCAGGGCCTCCTTCTCGGCGGCGCGCTTTTCCTGCAGCTTGTCGAACTCGGGGTCCGGCACGGCAGGCTTGGGCTTGAAGCGGGCCAGCAGAGCCTTCTTGGCCTCCTGCTGGGCGGTCAGGCGATCGGTGAAGCCGGTTTGTTTCAGATCTCTCATGCGAGGGGTCGTCGATGTCCTTGATGGTTTGTCAGGCGCGCGAAGGGCGCGGCGAGCGGCGCTCAGCCAACGCCGGGTGGGCTAAGCCCATATAGGGGCGGAAATCAAGGTTGCGAGGCGGAACCGGCCGTCCCGCCCGCGATTCGGACCCGGGACTGTGTCAGTCGGGCTTCTCGGCCTGGCCGACGGCCGTGCCCGCCGCGCCGCCCACGGCCGCGCCGACCGGTCCGGCCACCACGGCCCCGGCGATCGCGCCGGTGGCGGCCTTCTGTTCGATCGTCTGGCCACATGCGGCGAGGCTGGAGGCGGCGACGACCGACGCGAGCAGCACTGCGATACGTTTCATGACGGGCTCCTGTTCTGGTGGAGTCAGAACGCGACCAAAGCCTGGCCGTTCCGGGGCCAAGGATTCAAGAATATCTCGGCAGCCTCCCGCCTACGAACACAACATATTCCTCGTGCCATAATCCCGAAGAGCCACCAGAAAGCCCGCGCCGGTTGAAGGGTTGTCCTTGATTACAGTATTTCCACTGTTCACTTGGCCCCTGTTCTGGGTGCGTCAATGCGCCACCTTCAGACATACCGGCAATGCACACTTCTATGTTGCAGCGCCGCTCATTCTTGCGAATCAACCACATTCCCGCCATAAACGGCTGGCTTAAGGCGCGTCCCCGACAGCCGGCCCGTTCGCCGACCGTCGGTCTACCGCAGCCGGGCCGCGACCGAGGGTCGCCCCAGCCGCGAGACTACCCGGGGGCGACGCTGCGCCCTGCTGAACAGGACTGAGCCTTTGTCGAAGCCCTCGCATTCGCGTGCGATTTCTCCTGCCGACCGCAAGGCCCAGATCCGGCCCGGCGTCGCGGCGGCGACGTTCGGCGCGATGGTGGGCCTGGCGATCGGCTGCGCCTGGCTGGGCGGCGCCGCGGCGAAGGCGACGACGGTTCGGGCCCAGGCGGAGCGGATCGACAGCGCGACGGCGGCCGGCTTCACCGAGGAGGCGCTCGCCGCCGCCGCGGGCGGACTCGACGAAAGCGCCCTCACCATCGCCCGCCGCCACGACCCCTACACGGTCGCCGGCTCGGCCCAGCGCGACCGGCAGTCGGCCCTGCTCACCGCGCGCCTCGAGCAGTTGCGCGGCCAGACGGCGACCAGCGGCCTGCGCCGCGTCAGCCTGACCGGCCCGCTGGCGGCCCAGCCCTTCCGCCTGGGCGGCGCCCTGGACGCCTCGCGCGATCTCGAATGCCTGACCCAGGCCGCCTATTACGAAGCCCGCGGCGAAGGCCGGGACGGCATGCGCGCCGTGGCCCAGGTGGTCCTTAACCGCGTTCGCCACCGAGCCTTCCCGAACAGCGTCTGCGGCGTCGTGTTCCAGGGCGCCGGGCGGCGCACCGGGTGCCAATTCAGCTTCACCTGCGATGGCTCGATGCGGGGCCGAGTCAACCGCGCCGCCTGGAACCGGGCCCGCGAGATCGCCTCGGCCGCCCTGTCCGGCGCCGTCGAGGCCCGCGTCGGCAACGCCACCCATTTCCACACCACCGGCGTCTCGCCGCGCTGGCGTCATTCGCTGATCCAGGTCAGTCAGGTCGGCGACCACCTGTTCTACCGCTTCGGCGGACGTTCGGGTTCCGGCGCCGCCTTCACCTACGCCGCCCGTCCTTCGACCGCAGCGGACACGCCGCACCTGGTCCAGGCCAGCCTCGATCCGTCGGGCGCGGTGCGCGACGCCGGCGCCATCGCCTACAACCTGCTGCTGGCCCAGGAAGGGCGCACCCCGCCTGCTCCGGTCGAGCCTGCGCCGGTGACCTCCGCCCCCCCGATCCAGCCGGCCGTGGCGGCTCCCCCGCCGGTTCCGGCGCCGGCCGTGAAGATCGCGGCTCCGGTCAGCGACACGGCCTCGGCTCCCGTGCCCACCGCCGCTACCCCGACGGCCTGAGCCTCACGCGTCCCGGTCGCCCTTCGACGACCGGTGGGCGTCGTCATGGCTGTGCTTGAGATCCCGCTCGCCGCCGCCGCCCGAGACCTTGCTGTTGCGCGGATTGGTCGGCTCGCCTTCGCGCGGATCCTCGAACGCCGGCGGCTCGGCCCTGGCGTTCTGATGGCTTGATCCCGGTCCGCCCCAGCGCTTCTCGTCGACCGGTTCGGGGGTGTGCTGATTGTCGCTCAACTGCGTCGCTCCTGCACCTTCCAGTGGACCAAGGGACCGCCCTGAAGCGGGCCGAAGGCGGTCGCCCGCCGCTCGTCCGCGAGCCGGTCGTCGGCCCGGTCCTTCTTCTCCGGGGCCAGTCCGTCCCGCGCCATCTCAGCGGTCCTGCTGATAACCCTGATGATGGGTGTTCTGGTGAATGTCGCCGAACCGGCCCTCCTGAGCCTTGTTGATCCCGGCGTCGCCCGGCTGGCCGGTGCGCACGTCGGTCCGGCGGTCGCGGCGGTCGCCGCTGTCGCCCTCGACATCGGGTTTCTGACCCGCGAAGTTCTGTTGTTCCGGCGGGATTTTCGGGGCCTTGGTCATGGAAAACTCCTTCCTTGCCCTTCGAAACCCCTCGCGCGGGTCGCCTGTTCCGTAGCGGCGTTCGGCCTTGACCGAATGACCGCGCCGGTTTCCGATGACCGCGGAGAATATCATGAAGCTCAAAGCCATCGTCGTCATCACGGTCCAGGTCGCGTCCGTGCTTTTCGTCGTCTGGCTTGGCTGGGTTCTGGTCTGGCTGGGATTTGCCGTGCAGTGGCTGGCGATCGGGATCGGAGGCACACTCGCCGGTGCGGCCGCGCTCTCGTTTCTGGTCCACCCGCTGATCGACCGCGCCGCGCCGGACCTCGAGGCGAGGCGGCGGGCGCTAACGTGCTATTCGATGCCGCGCGGGCTCCAGACAGCGGTCAACATCGCCTACGTTGTCTTCGGCGGCGCCGCTGCGGTCTGGGGCGTCTTCACCCTGCCCGGCCAGGCAAAAAGTCCAGCCCGATATCCAGCGACGGCGCCGAATGGGTCAGGGCGCCGACCGAGATCACGTCGACGCCGGTCTCCGCGACGGCGCGCACCGTCTCCAGCGACACCCCGCCAGAGGCCTCCAGAACGGGCTGGCCGAAGGACGAGCCCTGCACCCGCGCCACCGCCTCGCCCAGCATCTCCCGGCTGAAATTGTCCAGCATGACCACATCGGGCCGCTCCGCCAGCGCCTCGTCCAGCTGCGCCAGCCCGTCGACCTCGATCTCGACCTTGACCAGATGCCCGGCCACGGCCCGCGCCCGCCGGATCGCCTCGCCGACCCCGCCGCAGACCGCCACATGATTGTCCTTGATCAGGATGGCGTCATCCAGGCCGAAGCGGTGGTTGACCCCGCCGCCGCAGGCCACGGCATGCTTCTCCAGCGCGCGCAGGCCAGGGGTGGTCTTGCGGGTGTCGGCGATGCGCGCGCCCGTGCCCGCGACCGCCTCGACATAGGCCCGGGTCAGGGTCGCCACCCCGCACAGCCGGCCCAGCAGGTTCAGCGCCGTGCGCTCGGCGGCGAGGAAGGCCCGGGCGTCAGCCTCGGCCTCGATCAGCACCGCCCCGGCGGCGAAGGCCTCGCCGTCGCGCAGCCTCGCCCCGACCTCCGCCGACGGGTCCATGGCCCGCAGCGCCAGCCGCACGCAATCGACACCGGCCAGCACCCCCGGCCGCCGCGCCGCGAACACCGCCCGCATCCGCGCCCCGGCGGGAATGCAGGCCTGTCCCGTCAGGTCGCCGGCGCGGCCGAGATCCTCGGCCAGGGCCATCCGCACCACCGGTTCGATCAGCAGGTCGGGCAGGCTCCGGATCATCGTCGTCTCGCTCATTCGGCCAGCGCCGGGATACGGACCCGCATACGGGTGTGTCGCGCCTCGGCGGCAGGCAGCGGGAAGTCTCCCCGCCAGTGACCGCCCCGGCTCTCGCGCCGCGCCAGCGCCGCCTCGACGATCAGCCGTGCGGCCGCCGTCGGCAGGGCGCCGGGCGTCCGCATCTCCAGGTCGACCAGCACCGCGCGGGCGCGGGTCAGGCCCGCTGCGGTCCGCACCACCCCGGCCTCGGCGCTCATCGTCCGGCGCAGCCGCTGCAACGCCGCAGGCGGCAGGTCCGGAGCCGCGACCGGCGCCGATATGGGTCCGGAGACCGCATGAAGCTGCGCCGCCGCCCGCCCCGTGCGGCGTCCGAAAGCAGCCGCTTCGAGTAGGGAGTTCGACGCCAGCCGGTTCGCGCCGTGCACGCCCGTCGCGGCGCATTCGCCGACCGCGAACAGGCCCTCCAGCGATGTGCGTCCGTCGGGCCCGGCGGCGATCCCGCCCATGTGGTAGTGGGCCGCCGCGGCCACCGGGATCGGCGACTCCCGCGGGTCCAGCCCGGCCCGCATGCAGGCGGCGAAGACCGCCGGGAACTCGTGGGCGAAATTCCAGCCGATGACCCGCGCGTCCAGAAACGCGCCGCGCCCGGCCGCCCGCGCCGCATGCACCGTCCGCGCCACGACGTCACGCGGCTGAAGGTCGGCGCCGGCGTCCTCGCCGAGCAGGAAACGGCCCTCGCCATCGACCAGCCGCGCCCCCTCGCCGCGCAGGGCCTCGGTGGCCAGCGGCATGGGATCGAGGCCGACATCCATGGCGGTCGGATGG
>JBGTSL010000028.1:0-11032 GCA_041940325.1 Brevundimonas sp. | reverse complement strand
ACCAAGATCGTCGATCGCGCGACCGGCGAAGTCCATCGTGGCGTCGTCCCGCCCTATTCGGTGGTCGTTCCCGGCACGCTGCCGGGCAAGGACGGCGGCCCCGGCCTCTATTGCGCAGTCATCGTCAAGACCGTCGACGCCCAGACCCGCAGCAAGACCGGGATCAACGAGCTACTACGCGACTAACCGGCCACGCGACCGATCCGCACGAGCACGCCGCTCGGGTCGCTCACCGCGAACTCGTAGCAGCCCCAGGGTTTGAGGCTCGGCGTGCCCGGCTCGATGATCAGGTCGCGCACGCGCTCGGCGACCGCATCGACATCCTCGACATAGAGGTACAGGCCGAACGGATTGTCCTCGATCCGCTTCGGCCAGCCGGGCATGCGGTTGAGGTGCAGGTGCCAGCCGCGCCCGTCGGCGAGGATGCGGTAGTGCCCCCAGTCGCTGACCGTCTCGAACCCCAGCCGCCGGTAAAAGGCCTCGCTGGCATCCAGGTCGCTGCTCGGTACGATCGCCACGACGCCATGGTCTTCGCTCATCGTCTCACTCCTTGTCCGGCCCGTCATGCGCAGCTTTGGCGGTCCGGGCGAGAGGCAAAACGCGCGAAACATGCGGTTCCGGACATCGCTTGCAAGATGTCCGGAACCGGATGGAGAATCCCGTCTCCCCACCGCGACGCCGCCAGGCTAGCCTCCATGCATGGAAGGCACGCCCTACCCACGCACTGGCCGCACGCGCGAAGCCATTCTATCGGCCTTCCGCGATCTCGCACTGGAGCGCCGCTACGACGCGATCCGCATCACCGATCTCACCACCGTGGCGAGGATCGGCCGCGCCACATTCTACGAGCATTTCCGCGGCAAGGACGAGGTCCTGCTCGCGGCGATGGAGCCGGTCCTCGATCCGATGGCACGCGCCGCCCTCGGCCGCCCGGTTGAGGCGCATTTGCGCGCCACGCTCGGCCATATCTGGCAACAGCGCTTCGTCGGCCGGATCCTCCTCGCCTCCTCCGCTGGCGAGAAACTGCAGCGCCATCTCACTGGCATGATCGCCGCCGGTCTCGACGAGGGGCAGGCCCCCGCGGCGCTTCCCGCCGCCGCCATCGCGGCAGCTCAGCTGACAATGCTGAGACTGTGGCTCGGCGGCGCCGCTCCATGCCCGGTGCAGGCGCTGGCGCGGCAGATGATGGCGTGTTCCCGGATCGCCCAGCCCTGACGCCGGCGCCGGTCAGGCCGTCAGATGATCCGCGCGCGCCGTCAGCTCGCGCCGGCTCAGCCAGTCATGCCCCCAGTCGCGCAGCGCGAGCAGGATCGGCTCCAGCGCACGCCCTTCTGCGGTAATCGCATAATCGACCCGCGGCGGCACCACCGCAAAAACGGTCCGCTCGACCAGCCCGTCTTCCTCCAGCTCGCGCAGTTGCTTGATAAGCATCCATCTACCTCTCCTACGGCGTCACCACCGTCCTCCACATGGGCGAGGCGTCGAACGCCTTTGCCGGTCGCACCCGCATCGCCGCCAATGACGGGACAATCCCGGCGCCGCACATCTACACCGTGCTCGCGGTCGACGGGTCCCCGCGATACGGCCATCTCGTCGTCACCAATGCGGAGGAGGCGCGCGCCGCCGTCCTGCTCGCCCGAGCCAATGGCTATGCCTTCATCAAGGTCTATAACACCCTCTCGGCCGACGCCTTCGCCGCGCTGACCGCCGCGGGGCGGGAGTTCGGCATCCCGCTTGTAGGCCACACCGTCACCGCGATGGGCGGGCTCGATCGTCAGCTCGCCGCCGGCCAGCTCCTCGTCGCCCATGCCGAGGAGTTCATCTAAAGCTATTTCTTCGCGCCCGATTTCGATTCCGGGCAGAGCGTCCCCTCCGACGGCGCCATCGCTGGCGCGGTCGCGCTGGTGAAGCGTCACGACGCCTTCGTCACCGCCGATCTCGTCACCTACGGCATCATCGCTCAGCAATGGGGCAAGCCCGCCGCCGTCCGCGCCTGGCTCGCCAGCCCCGAAACGCGCCTGCTCTCGCCGCGCTACCGGCTCGACTGGCCCAATGCCGGCTATGACCGGCGCAGCGGCGATCTGATGCCGCGCGCCGCGTTTCTCGGCCGTTTGGTCAAGGCATTCGCCGATGCGGGTATCCCGCTCGTATCGGGCACCGACGCGCCGACCATCCCCGGTTTGTTCATCGGCGATTCGCTCCACCGGAACCTCGCGCTGCTCGAATCCGCTGGTCTCACCCGCTACCAGACGCTCGCCACCGCCACCCGCAATGCCGGCGCGTTCATCGCCCGCGCCCGCGCCCGCGAACCCCCGCTGGGGATGATCGCGCCCGGCGCGCGCGCAGACCTGCTCCTCACCCGCACCAACCCGCTCGACGATCTTTCCACGCTCCGCCAGCCGCTCGGCGTGATGACACATGGCGTCTGGCACGACCGCGCCGCACTCGACGCGCTGATCGCCTCGATCGCCGATCGTTACGCGGCGCGCTGACTGCGCTTTCCTCTGCGTCCGCGCCCCGATAGGAACCGTTACAGACGACACGATCCACTCTCAGCGCGGATACCCGAATGAGCGACGACATGACCTATGGGCGCTATCTCGCGCTCGACCAGCTTCTCTCCGCCCAGCACCCGATCTCGGACGAGCATGACGAGCTGCTGTTTGTCATCATCCATCAGACCAAGGAGCTGTGGCTCAAGCAGATCCTGCACGAGGTGGCCCTGGCCCAGACCCTGGTCCGCGCCGGGGATCTGGTCCCCGCCTACAAGAGCCTCGCCCGGGTCAGCCGCATCCAGGCGGTGATGACCATGAGCTGGGACATCCTGGCTACGATGACCCCGGCGGAATATCTTCAGTTCCGCGGCGTTCTCGGCTCGTCGTCCGGCTTCCAGAGCGACCAGTTCCGCCGCTTCGAATACATGCTGGGCCTCAAGGACGACCGTTTCCTGCGTTTCCACGAGGACCGGCCCGAGGCCCACGCCGCGCTGAAGGCGGCGCTGGCGGCGCCCAGCCTCTACGACGACGCCATGGCCCAGCTCGCCGCCGCCGGCCTGCCGGTCCCGGCGGAGGTGCTGAACCGCGACGTCAGCCGTCCGTGGGAGCCGTCCGAGGCCGTCGAGGCGGCGTGGCTGGAGGTCTATCGCGACACCACCCGCTGGTGGCCGCTCTATCAACTGGCCGAGAAGCTGGTCGATCTGGACGACGCCCTGCTGACCTGGCGGCACAAGCATGTGGTCACCGTCGAACGCATCATCGGCCGCCGCCGGGGAACGGGCGGCACCGAAGGGGTTTCCTACCTGACCGAGACGCTGCAGCGCCGCTGCTTCCCCGAGCTGTGGTCGCTGCGCACCAAACTCTGAAGGAGGCTCCGATGCGCGCCGCCCTGCTGACCGTCGCCCTGCTGACGCTGGCCGCCTGTAGCCGGGAGGCGGCGCCGGCGCCGGCCGAGCCGGCCGCGCCGGCCGAACCCGCGCCGATTCCCTCGAAGCCGCCGCTGGTCGCGCCGCCCGAGGCCCCGGACCGCCTCGCCTTCGTCGATGCCGGGGGGGTGCAACGCCTGTCGCTGGCGTGCGAGGCGGGCCGGATGACGGTCACGGTCCCCGGCTTCGAACGGATCGGCAGCGAGGACCGGCTGACCGTCGGGGCCGGCGACGAGGCCTTCGCCTTCGCCGCCGACCTGCAAGCGCCGGTCGAGGGGATCGTGGCCGGCGGGGCCGTCGATGCCGACCTGCTCGCCCGCCTGGCGCGCGGCGAACCGGTCAGCGCCGTCTACGGCCGCCACGCCGTCGGCCCGCTGCAGGCCGCGCAACCGGCGGCCCTGCCCGCCTTCGCGGCCCGCTGCGCCGACTCATCAGCCGGCTGATCAGGCAACCAATACGGCCAAGGCGGGGTTTTACGGGGCAGAGCCAACGGGAATCCCGTCATGTCCAACGCCAATCGCCACGACATCCACGTCCTGAACAGCCTGATCCAGACCGCCATCGACAGCGCCGACGGCTACCGCGAGGCCTCGACCGAGGCCGACGATCCCGGCCACCGCGACCTGTTCGGGCGGCGCAGCTTCGAGCGCCGGCAGGTCGCCGAGGAGCTTCAGTCGACCGTCCGCGCCCTCGGCGGCGACCCGGCCGACGACGGCTCCATCCTGGCCAAGGCCCAGCGCGCCTTCGCCGACATCCGCCACGCCCTGATGCGCGACGAGGCCAGCATGGTCGGGGCGGTCGAGAGCGCCGAGGACACGCTGCGGTCCCGCTTCGAAAAGGCGCTCGAGGACAGCCACATCTCGGCCACCACCCGCGAAACCATCCGCCGCGCCTTCGCCCGCGTCAGCGACGGCCGCGACAGCCTCCACGACCTGCGTCACAGTCTTGAGGGCCAGCGCGACGCCTCGAACCCGCTGTTCCCGCATTAGGACGCACGAAAAAGGCCCCGGCGTTTCCGCCGGGGCCTCGTCATTTCAGCACCGTGGAGCCGATCAGCCCTCGGTGTTCTCGACCGCCACGTCCGGGGTCTCGGCCTTGCCGGTCTCCGGGACGACGACGCCCTTGGGCGCGCGGACGGTCTGGCGCTCGGCGATGCGGGCCGACTTGCCGCGGCGATCGCGTAGATAATAGAGCTTGGCGCGCCGGACGACGCCGCGACGCTTGACCTCGATGGATTCGATGTTCGGCGACAGGATCGGGAAGACCCGCTCCACGCCTTCGCCGAAGGAGATTTTCCGGACGGTGAAATTCTCGTTCACGCCGCCGCCGGCGCGGGCGATGCAGACGCCCTCGAAGGCCTGGATGCGTTCGCGCTCGCCTTCCTTGATGCGCACGTTGACGCGCAGGGTGTCGCCCGGCTGGAATTCCGGAATGGCGCGCTTTTCGGTCAGGCGGGCTTTTTCCTCGGCCGCCAAGGTCTGCAGGATGTTCATTCTATTCTCCTCGAGCTTTTGCGCTCTTTACCTGTGAATTGGCGGGGTCAGCCCCGCGGGTCGTCTTTGCGAGATGCGCCGCCCAGAGGTCCGGCCGCCGCTCCCGCGTGGTCTTCTCCCGCTGCTCCTCGCGCCATGCGGCGACCTTTTTATGGTCTCCGGACAGCAAAACCTCGGGTATCTCCAGGCCCTCGAACGTCCGCGGTCGCGTGTACTGCGGATGCTCCAGAAGCCCGTCCTCGAAGCTTTCCGAACCCAGGCTTTCGGCCTGGCCCAGCACCCCGGGGATCAGTCGCACGCACGCCTCGATCACCACCATGGCCGCCGCCTCGCCGCCGGCGAGCACCGCGTCCCCGACGGAGACCTCCTCGAACCCGCGGGCGTCGAGCACCCGCTGGTCCACCCCCTCGAACCGGCCGCAGAGGACGGTGATCCCGTCCGCCTTCGCCCATTCCCTGACGCGCGCCTGGGTCAGGGGCCGACCCCGGGCGCTCATGTACAAAAGCGGCCGCCGCGGTCCGGATACGCTGTCCAGCGCCCTCGCCACCACGTCCGCCTTGAGCACGGCTCCCGGGCCGCCACCCGCGGGGGTGTCGTCCAGGAAGCCGCGCCTATCCTCGCTGAAGCCCCGGATGTCAAGGGTTTCGAGGCTCCACAGCCCGCGCTCCCGCCACGCCGTGCCGATCAGCGACACGCCGAGCGGCCCCGGAAAGGCCTCGGGAAACATGGTCAGGACGGTGGCGGTGAAGGGCATGGCGGCCCTGATACAGGGGCTGGGGGCTAGGGACTAGGTTCTAGTACGCACGGCGCGGCTGGCGTTCCCCTAGCCCCTAGCCCCTAGACCCTACTGCGCGCCGCCCCCCGCCGCGATCCAGCTGTCCACCTGGTCCTCCAGCACGTCCAGCGGCACCGAGCCGGAGCCCAGCACCACGGCGTGGAAATCCTTGATGTCGAACCGGTCGCCCAGGGCGTCGCGGGCCCGCTGGCGCAGCTCCATGATCTTCAGCTCGCCGATCTTGTAGCTGGTCGCCTGGCCCGGATTGGTGATGTAGCGCTCCACCTCCTTGACGATGTCGCGCTCGCTCAGCAGCGAGTTCTGGCGGAAGTATTCGATCGCCTGCTCGCGGCTCCAGCGCTTGGCGTGCAGGCCGGTGTCCGTGACCAGCCGCACCGCCCGCCACAGCTCGGTCGAGAGCCGGCCGAAGTCGGAATAGGGGTCCTGGTAAAAGCCCATCTCCTTGCCCAGCCGCTCGGCGTACAGGCCCCAGCCCTCGGCGTAGGCGCCGTAACCGCCGAAGCGCCGGAACGACGGCAGCCCCTGCATCTCCTGGGCGTAGGCGATCTGGAAATGGTGGCCCGGCGCGCCCTCGTGATAGCTGATGCCCTCGATCTGCGGCTTCAGCACCTGGGTCATGTCCGACAGGTTGACGTAATAGATGCCGGGCCGCGAACCATCCGGCGCCGGGGCGTTGTAGAAGGCGATCGAGGCCGTCGCCTCGCGCCACGCCTCCACCGCCCGCACTTCCAGCGCCGCCTCGGGCAGGTCGCTGAACCATTGCGGCGCGGCCGCCATCACCTGGGCGATGAAGGCCCGGCTGTCGGTCAGATACTGCTCCTTGCCCTCCGGGGTGTCCGGATACTGGAAGCGCGGATCGGTCTTCAGCAGGGCGAACATCTCCTGCAGCGAGCCCTCGAACCCGACCTGGTCCATGATCGTCTGCATCTCGCCGTGGATGCGCTCGACCTCTTCCAGCCCGATCTGGTGGATCTGGTCCGCGGTCAGGTCGGTCGTCGTCGAGAGCCGCAGGCGGGCGTTGTAATAGGCCTCGCCGTCCGGCAGCCGCCACACCCCGCCGTCCCGGTCCGGCATGGCCGCCGCCTGCGCCCGCCCCTCGGCCAGCGCCGCCAGCACGTGCTCGTAGCCGCGCTTCCACTCGCCGGTCAGCGCCGCCCGACCCTCGGCCAGCAGCCGCGCCTTGGTGGCCTGATCGGTCTCCAGCGCCGCGACCTTCTTCTGGAAGTCGGCCCAGACCGGATTGTCGGCCGCGTCGTCGAAAGGCGCGCCGGTGATGATGTTGCGGGTGTTGGCGATCGACGGCTCGAACACGAAATTCGGCGAGATCACCCCCTTGGACGCGCGGTCGCGCAGTTCGGCGGCGATCTCGCCCATGACCCGTTCGGACTCCTTCAGCCGCGACACATAGGCCTCGGCGTCCTCGACGCTGTCGACCCGGTGGTTGTTGATCATGAACACCGGCAGGCCGGTGGTCGGGTTGCCGTTGGCGGCGAACTGATAGCCCCAGTCGCGCCACTGGTTGGCCAGCCGGGCCTGCTCGACGCCGTATTCGAACAGCCGCATCGACATCCGGCTGTCGGCGCTGAGCGCGGCCGGGTCGAATTCCGCCTTCATCCGCGCCAGCTGGCTCTCCGACAGGGCCAGCGCCCGCTCGGCCGCCGCGTCGGTGGTGTCGTTCAGCTTGTCGTAGTCCCGCTTGATCCCAAGCGCCGTCATCGTCTGCGGCGACAGGGCGATCTGCTCCTGGAAGGCCTGTTCGAAAAACGCCGCCAGCCGCGCGTCCTCGCTCTGGGCGGTCGCCGCCGGCGCGGCCCCTTCCTGCGCCAGAACCGCGACGGGCGCCCCCGCCAGAACGGCGACAGCGGCGACGGTGGAAACGAGCAGACGACGCATGGAAACCCTCCCGGACACTTCAGCCCGGGACCATCGACGCTGCGGGGCCGGTGCGCAAGTTACGGCGGAGTCAGGTCTTCCGTTTCGCCGCGATCTCCGCGCTTTCGGCCTTCAGCGGCCTGGACACCGGACAGACCTCCTGGGCGTAGGCGTTCAGCGTATTGGCCAGATGGTCGGGCACGAGTCTGTAGTGCACGTACTGGCCCTTCTTCTCGCTGGTCACCAGCCCGGCGTTCTCCAGCACGGTCAGGTGCTGGGACACCGCCGGCTTGGAGATCTCGAACCGCGCCGCGATCTCGCCCGCCGTCATGTCGGCGTGGGCGAGGTAGGCGAGGATCTTGCGCCGGACCACCGACGACAGGGCTTCGAAGACGCGTTGCATGGCCCGGTATTTAAGCGATTTGCGAACCACTTGCCAGCGCTTCAATTTAGGAGTTAAGTCATGGCTTAAATACTAAAGGGGTTTTTCGATGCGCGGATCGACCAGACTGGAACCCGCCGGCTCACCGGACCGGAACGTCGGGCGGCGCGGCCCTCGACCTCTCGACAATGCCCCCATGGCGATGCTCTCGGCGGCGGCCGCCGGCGCAGCGGGTTGCTCGATCCAGTTCATGCTGATGACGGGCGGCCTCACCGGGGTCGGCGCATCGATCGGCACGGTCATCTGGTCCGGCCTTCTGGTGTTCGCGGTCGTCTGGGTCGTCGCGGCCCTCGTCTTCCTGGTCGGTCTGCTCTTCGTCGGACTGCCCGTCTGGATGGGGCTCGACCGGTTGGGCTGGATGTCGCCTGTCCTGGCGACAGGGGCGGGGACGGCCCTGTCCGCGTTCGCCGCCGGCCTCTTCGGCGGTCTGCCGTCCGCGGCGTTCCTGCTGCTGCCCGGCGCCGCCGCCGGATGGACGCTCCACCGCGCCGCCTATGCCGGACGGCCGTCATGAGCCTGCCCCACGACGACCCCTGCGCGGTCAACAGCCTCGTCGAGACCCCCGGCTGCAGTCCGGTCGAGGGCCGCGTGGTCTGGGACCCGGTCCATTCGATCTGGAACGGCGGCATGCTGGCGGCCGCCGTGATCCTCGGACCCCTGACCGTCAGCCCGGCAGCCCTCGGCGTTCTCGCCCTGACCACCGGCGGCGCCCTGCTGCTCGGCCACTCCGTCGGCTTCCATCGCCGGCTGATCCACGGCAGCTTCAAATGTCCGCTGTGGCTGGAACACCTGCTGGTCTGGACCGGAACCGCCGTCGGCATGAGCGGCCCGTTCTGGATGATCCGCACTCACGACCTGCGCGACTGGGCCCAGCGCCAGTCCGACTGCCACGACTACCTCGCCCACCGCCGGCCGATGCTGATCGACGCCGTCTGGCAGATGCACTGCCGCCTGGAGCTGGCCCGCCCGCCGGCCTTCGACCTCGGCCGTGTCGGCCGCGACCGCTTCTACCGCTTCCTCGAACGCACCTGGATGCTGCAGCAGGTCCCGATCGCGGCGGCCCTCTGGCTGATGGGCGGCTGGAACTTCGTGGTCTGGGGCGTCTGCGTCCGCATCGCCGCCTCGATCACCGGCCACTGGTTCGTCGGCCATCTGGCCCACCGGCGCGGCCCGCAGACCTGGCGCGTGAAAGGCGCCGGGGTTCAGGCCCATGACGTGCCGTGGGCGGCCATCCCGACCATGGGCGAGGCCTGGCACAACAACCACCACGCCTTCCCCGGTTCGGCCCGTATCGGCCTCTATCCGGGCCAGAGCGACTGGGGCTTCCGCTTCATCCAGCTGCTCGAGCGGCTGGGACTGGCGTGGGACGTGCGCACGCCGGAGGGGATGGAGGGTCGGAAGCAGGTGCTCGAGACGCCCGCTCCCTAGAACTCCCGCCAGCTGTCGCCCGGGTCGCGCTCGCCGGGGTCGACGCTCTGCTGGCCCCAGGCGACGATCATCAGCAGCTTGTGGCTGCGGATGCGGAACTCGCCGGTCATCGGCATGACGGCGCCCAGCGGGGCCCCGGTGGTCGGCTCGTAGAGGAAGCCCGAGAACTCGGCCACGCCGACCCGGTCGCGGCGGCTGTAGACCGACAGTTCGGGGATCGAGACGACGTTGAAGCTGTCGTTGATCGGCACCCGCATCTCCGGCAGGCCGAACACCCGGCGCATCTGCTCCAGCGACAGCGCCCCGGCCCGCAGCTCCAGCACGGCGGCGGCGTCGCGCTTCGAGGGGGCCAGCGAATAGCCCGCCTCCGACAGCGCCGCGCGGATGGCGCTGACCGCATAGGGGGCGTTCTCGGCGCGGAAATAGGCGTCGTCGACGAACACCCGCGTGCCGCGCGGGATCGGCAGGGTCAGGCCCTCGACGGCGCGGTCGGCGGCGCGGGCCACCAGCAGCTGTTCGGTGGCGGTGCGCGACGGATTGGTCTCGGAGGTCGAGGCGCAGGCGGCGAGGGTCAGGCCCGTCAGCGCCAGAACGGCGGAAGTGCGAATGCTCAGCTTACCAGCTCCCGGTGTTGGCCATGGAGGCCCACGGCTCGGCGGGCGGCCTCGGCTCGCCCTCCTGCAACAGTTCGATCGAAATGCCGTCCGGCGAGCGGACGAAGGCCATGCGCCCGTCGCGCGGCGGCCGGTTGATGACCACGCCGCCGTCCATCAGCCTCTGGCAGGCGGTGTAGATGTCGTCGACCTTGTAGGCCAGATGGCCGAAATTGCGCCCGCCGCCGTAGACCTCGGGGTCCCAGTTGAAGGTCAGCTCGACCTCCGGCGACCGCTCGGCTTCCGAGCGCGCCCGGTCGGCGGGGGCGGCGAGGAAGACCAGGGTGTAGCGCCCGGCCTCGTTGTCCATCCGCCGCATCTCCTCCAGACCCAGCAGGTCGCGCCAGAAGCGCAGCGAGGCGTCGAGGTCCGACACGCGGACCATGGTGTGCAGATAGCGCATGGTCGTCCGTCCTGGGGGAGAGGCGGGGAGGCTGTCTCTATAGCGACCGATGGCCGCGACCGCGACTCACGGCCTGTTTCGGCAGGTGCGCGCCGCGGCGACCCCTGCTAGAGCCGGTGTCTGCCGCCCTCCGGGGCCGAGGTCGGGAACTCCATGCTCCGCAAGCTTTACGACTGGGTCTTTTCGCTGGCCCGCAGCCGTCACGCCACGCCCGCCCTCGCGGTCGTCTCCTTCGCCGAGAGCTCCTTCTTTCCCGTCCCGCCCGACGTGATGCTGGCCCCGATGATCCTGGCCCGCCCGGAGAAGGCCTATTTCTACGCCTTCGTCTGCACCGTCGCCTCGGTGCTGGGCGGCATCCTCGGCTACGCCATCGGCTACTATCTGACCGATCTCGGCCTGTGGCTGATGAGCCTGATGGGCCACGCCGACGGCCTGCAGGAATTCCAGCACTGGTTCGACCGCTGGGGCTTGGCCGTCATCCTGATCAAGGGGCTGACGCCGGTGCCCTACAAGCTGGTGACCAT
>JBGTSL010000027.1:0-11194 GCA_041940325.1 Brevundimonas sp. | reverse complement strand
GGCGGCGAGCCGGGGCCGCACAAGATCCAGGGGATCGGCGCCGGGTTCATTCCCTCGATCGTCGACCGCTCGCTCATCGACGCGGTCGAGCAGGTCAGCAACGAGGACGCCTTCGACATGGCCCGGAAGGTGGCGCGCGTGGAAGGTATCCCCGCCGGCATCAGCTCGGGCGCGGCGCTGGTCGCGGCCTTCCGGCAGGCGGCGCTGGAGGAGAATGCCGGCAAGACGATCGTGGCGATCGTCCCGAGTTTCGCCGAACGTTACCTGTCGACGGCCCTGTTCGAGGGGCTGTAGAGCGATTGTTGCAGCGGTGTTTCGGCCCTGTTGCAGCGTAGTGGCGAAGCTGGGTCCGACCTGACCGAACCTTAACTTTACGGAGCGCTGCGGCGTGGCGCATTGGCGGCGTTCGCCAATGGAGCCGTGATGCGCATTCTGATCGCCTGCCTGACCCTGCTCGCCGCCACGCCCGTTCTTGCCCAGTCGGCAGACGACCTGACGTCCCTGTCGGACGAGTTCGACGGGCCGGCGTTGACCGGCTGGACCCGGTTCGACGAAGCCACTGGCTGGCCGGACAAGGTCAAGGCGATCGATGTGGGCGAGACGACGCCGGGCGTTCTGCATATCGAACCCTATCACTCGGCCTGGGTGCGCGATCTGTATGCGCCGTTCCTGTTTCGCGAGGTGCGGGGCGACTTCGATGTCCGTGCGCGGGTGCGGGTGCGCGGCCATGAAGGAGACGTCCCGGGCGGAACCTGGTCGCTGGGCGGCCTGATGGCGCGCGTGCCGAACCGGTCGACCGCGGCCGAGTGGACCCGGCGAACCGAGAACTGGCACTTCATCACCACCGGGGTGGGTCCCGTCCCGGGCCAGCCGATGACGGAAACCAAGGGTACCTACAACAGCTATTCGTCGCTCAAGTTGAGGCCTTTCCCGAGTGGCTGGGTGGAGCTCCGACTGGTGCGCGTGGGCATGGTCCTGATCGCCCTGGCGCGGCCGGACGGCGAGTCCGGATGGCAGGTGCGGGACCGCTTCTACCGCATGGAGACCAACCCGGTGATGCAGGTCGGGTTGATCGCCTACACCACCAGCGACGACGTCCCGCCCGGGCCGGAGAACGCCGAGGCGATCAATCGCGAGGTCAACCGGGAGGCGGCGGTGGACATGGTGCTGGAGGCGGACTGGATCCGTTTCAGCCGACCGCGACCACAGGTTTCCGCGGACTGGTATGGACAGGTCAGCGACCATCCCCTCGCCGATCCCAACCTGTCGGAGGACGAACTCCTGGCCTTGCTCGGCGACTGACGTCGTGTTGAACGGTCGTTCAAATCTGCATTGACTTCCTCTCTTGAACGAGCATTCAATACGGCTCGGAACCGGGAGAGGATCCATGGCTGACCCGAACGCCGAAGCGGCGGCGATGATCGCCAATCTGGAGGCGAAGACCGGTCAATCGCTGGAGGCATGGATGGCGTTGGCCAGGGCCAGCGGTCAGACGAAGCATGGCGGCCTGGTGTCCTGGCTCAAGGCCGAACACGGCCTGGGCCACGGCTACGCCAACCTGGTGGCGCACAAGACCTTCGCCTCCGACGCGGGCTCCAGCGACGACGCGGCGCTGTTGGAGGCGATGTTCGCCGGGACAAAGGCGGCGATGCGGCCGGTCTACGACAGGGTGGCGGCGATCGTCTCAGGCTTGGAGGGGGCGCATTTCGCGCCCAAGAAGGGCTATGTCAGTTTCCGCCGCAACAAGCAGTTCGGACTCGGGCAGCCCTCGACAAGGGACCGGTTTGATCTCGGCCTGACCCTTAAGGGGGTGGAGCCGTCCGGGCGGCTGGAGCCGGCCGGATCGTGGAATGCAATGGTGACGCACCGGGTCCGTATCACCTCCGCCGACGAGGTCGACGCGGAGGTGGAGGGCTGGATTCGCCGGGCGTGGGCGGCGGCGTGAACGGCCCGCCCGATGTGCGAACCCGGATCGTGATCGCGGCCATGGAGCTGTTCTGGGCCAAGGGGTTCAGCTCGACGTCCATCGCCGACATTCTGAGCCGGACGCAGCTGAACGCGGGCAGCCTTTATCACGTGTTCCCCGGCAAGCAGGACGTGCTGATCGCCGTGCTGGAGGCCTATCGCGACGGGATCGAGGAAAACCTGCTGGCCCCGGCATGGGAGGGCGTTGAGGATCCGATCGAGCGCATCTTCGCCCTGCTGGCGCGCTATCGCTGGATGATCCTGGAGACGGACTGCACCTACGGCTGTCCGATCGGGTCGCTGGCTCTGGAACTGCACGAGGCCGACCCCGTGGTGCGCCAGCTGTTGGCGGTCAATTTTTCCAACTGGGCCGGGGCGATTGAGCGTTGCCTCGTGGCGGCGGGCGACAGGCTGCCGACGGATCTCGACCGGCGCGCTCTGGCCGAATTCGTGCTGACCACCATGGAGGGCGGCGTGATGCAGGCGCGCACCCATCGGGACGTCGGCTATTTCGATCGGGGCGTGGCGGCGCTTCGGGATCATTTCGACATGCTTCAGGCCCGCGCGGCGCGCCAGTCCGAGCCGGCATGAGGGGGAGAGCGAAAATGAACCGTTCGATGAGCGTCCTTGTTGCCGCGCTGGCGCTGGTCTCGGGGTTCGCCCCGGCGACCGCCCAAGTGGCCCCCGTGCCCGAGGTCGCGACGGGGCCCGCAGCCTATGCGCCGTTCGAACGGATGATCGGCCGCAGCTGGCGCGGGACCGGCACGGCCGGCGCCGGCGTCGAGGACATCCAGCGCTGGGACTGGGCGATCGGCGGTCACGCCGTCCGGGTGGTGCACTCGGTCAACGGCGGCGCCTATGCCGGGGAGACGCTGATCTTCCGGGACAGGGACAGCGGCGATTACATCTTCCACTATTTCACGACCGGTGGGTTCCACACGACGGGGACGATGACGCCCGCCGGGCCGGGGACGTTCGAGATCGAGGAGACGGTGCACGGCGCGGACGGGATCGAGACGCTGAGGTCGACGGCGGCGCTGGGCGTCGACGGGGTCTACCGGGTCCGCTCCAGCACGGAACGGGACGGCCGGTGGGTGGAGGTGGGCGGATTCGACTATCGGGAAGATCCGTCGGCCATGCCGGTGATGCCGGCCGCGCCCCAGGCGGCTGCGGAGGCACCTGCTTCGGTGGGGCCGCTGGACCTGACCCGCCGCATCGTCCGCGGCATCGACGAGGCGGGCGAGGATGTGGCCGGCTATGTCCGGATCCGCAACGGATCGCCGGTGGCCGATCAGTTGCTTCGCGTCACCTGCGCCTGCGCGGAGCGGGTCGAACTGCACCGCATCCAGCGGGATGGGCCGACGCCCGGCATGGCGGCGGACCCGTCGTGGACCGTCCCGGGGGCGGGCACACTCGATGTCCGGCCGGGCAGCGACCTGCATTTCATGCTGATCGACTTCGATCCCGCCCGGGCGGTAGACGGCAGGGTCCGGCTGCGGCTGGAGTTTGCGGAAGAGGGTTCCGTCGACGCCGCCTTCGCCCTGACGGAGGACAGCCGGGCGGCCTGGGACCGGTTCGAGCGGTGAGGACCGTCACAGCCGGTTAACCGGCCGGGCTTAACCTTTCCGCCGACATGTCCGAACTCGCTCTCACGCCCGAGGAGGCCGAGCCGCAAGGCGGCTTTCGCGCGCGCCATGCGCTGCTGAAGCGTCTGGCGGACGTGGTCTCCTTGCCGGGCAGCCGGGTCAACGCCTTCGAACGTTCGGTCACCGGAGACCTTCTGGTCGAGATGCTGCGCCTCGCGTCGCACGACGACCGCAAGCGGGTCGCCGCCCGGCTGGCGCCGCTGGCCGAGGTGCCCAACGCCCTGGCGCGGATGCTGCTGCGCGACGATCCTGACATCGCCGGCCTGTTGATCGAGCAGTGCGCGTCCCTGACCGACGCCGACCTTGTGGCCTGCGCCCGGGACGCCGCCAGCGAGCACCGCTTCCTGATGGCCAGCCGCCGCGGACTTTCCGAGGTGGTCACCGAGACCCTGCTGAGCTTCGGCGAGAGCCCGGTGATCGAGGCGGTTCTGAGAAATTCGACGGCGCGACTCAGCCAGGTCGCGGTCGAGGGCGTGGTCAGCCTGAGCCGCACCGAGCGTCAACTGTGCGCTCATCTGCTCAAGCGGCCGGAACTGCGGCCATCGGGCGCCTACGTCATGTTCTGGTGGTGCGGGCCCGACGACCGGCGAACCATCCTTCAGAGGTTCGCTGTTTCGCGCGAGGTCATGCAGGAGGTCGTCGAAGACGTCTTCGCCATGGCCGCCGACGAAAACTGGCAGGACCCAGTGTCCCGCAAGGCGTTGCAGTTTATCGAGCGTCGCCAGCGCAACCGCGCGGCGATCGAGAAGAGCCCGTACACGGGGCTGGAGCAGGCGGTCGAAGCCGCCGCCCGCCACGGTCTGACCCGCGAGGTGGCGACCGAGATCGCCTATCTGGCGGGCGTGAAGCCGATCACCGGGGCCAAGATCATGGGCGATCCCGGGGGAGAGCCCTTGGCGATACTGTGCAAGGCCACGGGATTGGCCAAATCCGACCTGACGGGCCTGTGGCGGTCGATGCGGCGGCCGGAAACGGCCGAGGATGGATCGACCGATCCGGTTTGGGAGCGGGTCCAGGTCACCTATGACATGCTGGCCGTGGACCGCGCCCAGACGGTGCTGCGCTACTGGAACTGGTCGCTGTCCTCGGCCTTGACGCCGGCTCTACTCAGGGCGATCCGCGAGGGTGAGGAAGACGAGGTCGACGACTATTCAGCGCCGGAGCGGGCGGCGATGCTGGCGCTGGCGGAAAACTTCGGACGCTGATCTACGGCGCCAATACAGGGCCGTTAGTCTGAAAAGCTGCACCAGAGCCGCCTCCGAATACGCTATTGCGTGAATCGGGGTTCGTCTCTATTGACCCGTGCGACGGGCTGACGGTCAACGTTCGGCTTAAACGATCAGATCACAAGGTGAGGCCGCGCACATGGAAGAGAACTCGCAACTGCTCGAGATGACCGCCGACATCGTGTCGGCCTATGTCGGCAACAACAATGTTCAGGCGGCGGAAGTCCCCGGTCTGATCTCCAGCATTCACGCCGCCCTTTCGCAGGTTTCGAGCGGCGCCATCGAGCCGGAGCCCGAGCCCAAGGAACCGGCGGTTCCGATCCGCAAGTCGATCACGCCGGATTTCCTGATCTGCCTGGAGGACGGACGCAAGTTCAAGTCGCTGAAGCGCCACCTGCGCACCAAGTACAACATGAGCCCGGAAGAATATCGCGCCAAGTGGGGCCTGCCGAAAGACTATCCGATGGTCGCTCCGAACTACGCCAAGGCCCGTTCGGACCTGGCCAAGCAGATGGGCCTCGGCCAGGGCGGCCGCAAACCGGCCCGCGCCGGCCGCGCCAAGAAGTAAGACCGGTCGAAGGCCGGACGAAACGCCCGCCCCGGCGAAGGGGCGGGCGTATTGCGTTTGAGGGTCAGGCGGCCTGGGCGCCGCGGCGCATGCGCCAGAAGCGCAGCGTCCTGAGCGCCGCGTCGCGTGTCAGGTCGGCGTACATCCGGGCGTAGGAATGCGCCTTGGCCATGGCGTCGCCGTCGTCGTTCAGCAGGACCACGGCATAGGTCAGGAACAGGGCGCGATCGAGATCGGCCGCCTTGCAGACCACGGCGAGCGCATCCAGTTCCCGTCGCTCGACGATCTGCCGGGCCGTGTGGAAATCGATGTCGGCCAGCTGGGCGAGGGCGATCAGGAACGAGGTCCGACCGCCGGTCTTGTCGCCTGACCGCAGGAAACGCGCCAGCATCTGCGGCGTCAGTTGACCGGCGGCGCGAAGCTCTTCGACATAGGCGGAGCATTCCGCATAGTCGGCCGGCAGGGCGCCGTCGTCCGTGGCGACACGGGCCCGCCCGGCGGCGAGAGCGCTTTCCAGCAGGGCGGTGTCCATGCTGGCGTTCTGTTCGAGAATGCGGCTCCGCAGGCGCGCCTCGACCACGAAATACATGTCATTGAGAAGGTCGGGCGGCAGGTTGGCGCGGGAGACCGTGGCCTCGTGCAGATCCGGATTGGCCTTGGCGCGCTCGACCGCGGCCTCGGACGCTTTCCGCGAGAGACGGGCGCCGTCGTTGCGCAGCAGGGTCCCGAGCGTTTCGTCATCGCCGCGCTCGACGATCACCTCGGAGACCGCCTCGGAGACGGACGGGCGGGCCGAGACCGCGCGCAGATGGTCCTGGCCGTGACGGCGGACCACGCCCAGAAGGTCTTCATCGGTCAGCACCGGCGAGGAGGCCAGGACGGCGCCGGCGACGGCCGCCTCGTCGTTCGCCAGCCGGCGGATCAGATTATGCGGTGCATCGGGCGCGTCGGCGAAGCGGGCGGAGAGTTCGGCGCGGACCGCCGTTTCCATGTCGTCGGCGAGCTTGACCAGGACGGCGTCGTAAAGCTGGTCTTCCGTCGCGGTGCGGACCGAGCCGAAGAAATGCTCGGTCAATTCGCGCAGCAGGGCGCGGCGTTTCTCGCTCGAATCCTCTTCCGCGAGGGCAATGAGGTCCGGGAGGCGGGACAGGGGCGGCGCGCATGTTGTCGTTGCGGTCGCGGATAAGGGTCGGGCCTGCTTCAGGCGCGGCCAGGTCCTGGGAGGCCATGGATTCGATCTCGCTGACCACCAGCGCATCGACATAGGTCGGCTCGGGCATGGTCAGGGCGTCCGGCTCGCGCCCGTTCTGGCGATGTACGGAGTAATAGCGGCCGCCGCTCTGTCGCGGGGGGGCTTCGCCGGAAGGCGCGACCGCCATGACCGGGCCGGCGGCTTCGGCGCGCGGCGGCGGGGAAGGCGCGGCTTCAGGCGCCGCCACCGGGGCGGGCGGCGCAGACAACCGCATCTGGAAGATCAGAGCATCGCGGCGCGGCGCCATCGGATCGGCCGGCGCGCCGGGACCGGCGTCGTCCGTCCGGGCCGGAGCCGGATAGATGAGCTCGGCCGGCGCCGGCTGGCTGCGTCCGCCCTGGTCGGGCAGGTAGTCCGGAGCGGGCGGAGGGGGCGGGGGCGCAGGCGGCGTCGAAGCAGGGACCGGGACCGTGGCGACAGCCGGCGGGGCGGCAGGCTCGGGTGCGGGACGCGACGGCCGCAGCCAGGCATTGGCCGGCGTCAGGGTTCGCCGCGCCGGGCCAGGCGCCGGCGTGAGCCGGTTGGGCGCCGGATCGCGGGCCGCGGCTCCGCCGTGGGGTATGACGGGATTGGGTCGGCGGACGTCGCGCCGGACGGGGATCGCCGCGGCCGCCGGGCCTTGGGGAGGCGACGCCTCGCTCCGTCCGGACCAGGACAGATAGCGGGGAGCGGACTGGGCCGAGGCGGCGTCGGCCAGCAGCAGGCCGCCGGCGACGGCGAGAACGGCGGCGAGGGTCGAGGCGCGGCGCAAAGGCGGGCTCCGGGCGGGAACTGGGACGCCACGGTAGCCGGGTGGGGCTTAACCCGCCGCTAACGGGCGGCCACCGTTCAGGCCAGGCGACGACGGACGGCGCGCTCGGCAAATCCGACGATGGCGTGAAGCGCTACACCCATGACCAACAGGCAGAGAAGGGCGGCGAGCATGTCGGCGGTGCGCAGGCGGTTGCCCGATTCCAGCAGACGCCAGGCCAGACCCTGGGTGGCCCCCGAGCCCGAGACGAACTCGGCGACCACGGCACCGATAATCGCCAGACCGGCCGCGACCCTGAGGCCTTCCAGGATGAACGGCAGGGCCGAGGGAAGGCGCAACCGGACCAGCCGCTGGAGGGGCGAAGCGCCATAGAGATCGAACAGCCGCTCGAGGTCCGGATCGGCGGATTTCAGCCCGGTCAGCACGCCCGAGAACAGGGGGAAGAAGGCGACCGCTGCGGCGAGCGCGATGACGGCGCGGTCGGCGTGATCCAGCCCGGCCCAGATCAGGACCAGCGGGGCGATGGCCACCACCGGCGTGACCTGCAGGGCGACGGCGAGCGGCCGGACCGCCTGTTCCGCCGGCCGGCTGAGGGAAACGGTCAGGGCAAGGCCGCCGCCGAGGATGGCGGCGACGACCAGCGCCTGGAAGGCCATCCACAAGGTCACGGCGGCGGACGAGAACAGTACGGGCGCGCGGGCGATCAGCGACAAGGCGACGGCGCTGGGCGGCGGCAAGAGATAGGGCGGAACGTCAAGGATGCGGCAGGCAAGCTCCCAGGCGGTGAGGAGAACGGCCGTGAGCGACAGGGGCGGAAGGAGACGGGTCATGCCGACGGCTTTCGCCCGGGCGTGGCGAACGGGACCATGCTTCCGGCCAGCTGGATGGCCAGCTGTTCGACCGCTTCGCGATAGCCGCCATCGAGGCGCCAGCCGTCCGGCCTCGGCACGGGACCGGGCAATCCGAGTTCCATCGCCACTCGCCCCGTCGCTCCGTCGAGGACGACGGCACGATGCGCCAGATAGACGGCCTCCTCGACGTCATGGGTGACGAACACCATCGCGGGGCGAGGCGAGCGGGCGGCCCAGAGGCGGTGAAGATCCTCGATCAGCCGGCGGCGGGTGATGCTGTCGAGGGCGGCGAAGGGCTCGTCGAGCAGCAAGAGGTCGGGGGCGGTGACCAGCGTCCGGGCCAGCGAGGCGCGCATGGCCATGCCTCCGGACAACTGGCGCGGACGGGCCGTCAGGCGGTCGCCGAGACCGACGGCCGTCAGGGCCTCGGCCGAGCGCCGGCGGGCCTCCTCGCGGGACGCCCGCGACAGTTCCAGTGGCAAGGCGACGTTGGCCTGGATGTCGGCCCAGGGCATCAGGGTGGGGTTCTGAAAGACGAAACCGGTGCGGCCACGCCCGGCGCTCCCGCTCACAACCCCTTCGGACGGCGTCTCAAGACCGGCCAGCAGCCGCAGGATGGTGGACTTGCCGGCCCCGGACGCCCCCACGAGGGCGAGGATTTCGCCGGGCGCGACGGTCAGGTCGACGGGCCCCAGCGGCGGGCGCCCCGGATAGCGAACGACAACGTCCCGCAGGGCCGTCGCCGGACCGGACTCAGCCACGGCCCGGCAGATACTGGGTGGTGAAGGCCTGCCGCCAGTCGAGGTTGGGCGGATAGACGCCGGCTTCCGACGTCACCTCGAAGAAGGCCTGCCAGCGCTCGGCGGTCATGGCGCCGAGGCCGTAGAGAGCCGCGTCGCCGCCGTCGACAATGCCGTTGGCTTTCAGCTTGGCGCGGGCTTGGTCGAGCACGTCCTGGGTCATGTCGGGATTGGCCCGTCGGATCAGGGCGTCGGCGGCCTTGCCGTCGCCCTGGATGTAGTCGCGCCAGCCCTCGGCCGAGGCGGCGATGAAACTGCGCAGCGCCTGGGCGTTGTCGCGGGCGAAGGCTGTCGGGGCCAGCACCATGGTGGCATAGGAGGGATAGCCCTCGTCGGCCAGCAGGAAGACCTTGGGCGTGAAGCCGGCCTCCTTCTCGATCGTGTAGGGCTCGCTGGTCAGATAGCCCTGCTGCACCGCGCGCTCGTCCGCGAGGAAGGGGGCGAGGTTGAAGGTGTATTTGCGGACCTGGTCGTCGGTGAACCCGTATTTCGCCTTCAGCCAGACCCAGAAGGCGTTGACCGAGGCGTCGGCGAGCAGGATGGGGCGGCCGGTCAGGTCGGCGATGGATTTCAGCGACGGGTCCGGGTGGGCGATCAGGACCTGCGGGTCCTTCTGGAAGAAGGCCGCGACGGCCTTCACAGGCGCGCCTTCAGCCACGAGGTTCATCGCGATGAAGCTGTTCGAACCCATGCCCAGCTCGACGGCGCCGGACGCGAGCAGCTGGGGCACGTTCACCGTCGGGCCGCCCTGGATGATCTGCACGTTGAGACCGCGCTTCTCGTAGGCTCCCGACGCCAGGGCCTGGTAGAAACCGCCGTGCTCGGCCTGGGCGCGCCAGTCGGTGGCGAAGCGCAGGCGGACGCGGCCGTCGTCGTCGACCGGGGCTTCCGATCGGCCGCAGGCCGAGAGGGCCGCCGTTGCGGCCAGTGCTCCCGCGCCGGCGAGCAGGGCGCGGCGATCAGGCGACGAAAGGCGATTCCCGCGACGGTTCATGGCCTTGGTTTACGGCTCAGGCCGGGGGAAGGAAAGGGAGGGTTTGGAGGCGCAGCCGCGCCGGGCCATGGGCCCGGAATTGAGCGAGGGGACGAAGATCCCCGCAAGCGGTTCTCCTCGTCCCCTCGCCAAGTCCGGGTTGGACTTGGCCATTGAGGTTCAGGACCCTGGCCTCAGCATCAGCGAGGCGAACCCCGGTGATGGTCGGCTGTATCCCGTCGCGCTCCTGGTCTCCGGCGTTCCACGAGGTCGAGCCCCGCGCCGTCCATCGATCCCGATCCGGTTCCCTCCGGTCTTCTGGGGCCGAAGCCTTCGAAGGGTCCTTTGGGCCTTGATCCTGCCTCCCGTCCGTTAAGGTCGAAACCCCCCGGTGCGTCGGGTCAGAGAGCCGGGCCGGTTCGCATTGAGCCCCGGGTCTCCCCGGATTTCCGCGCCGCCGTGTCCCTCGGCCTGTTGACGTTCGCGCCAAATCCGTTAGACGGCAAGCGCCCGAATCCGGCCGGCTGTGCGGAACCGGCCCGGCCCCGGTGCATAACCCTGTGCATATCTGTGGGCGGCTGGAATTCGTGAAAACGAATCAGTCGACTAAGTTTTCCACAGAAAGCGGCTTCAGCCCGACAGCGCTTCCCGCTTCGCTTCCAGATCCAGCCATTCCTCCTCCGCGGCGGCCAGCAGGGTGCGGGCGCGTTCGGCGCTGGCGGTGGCGCGGTCGAAGGCCTTGCGGTCACGGGCGTAGAGATCGGGGTCGGCCAGGGTGGTCTCGTGGCGGGCGATGTCGGCGGGCAGGGTCTCGAGCAGGCCCTCCAGCTCCTTGAGCCGGTGGGCGTCCTTGAAGCTGAGCTTGGCGGGCTTCTTCGGCGATGGCGGTGCGGCCGCGGGAGCCGGATTGTCGGCGGTGCGGCGGGCAGCCTCCTTGTCCTGCGGACGGGCGTTGGCGCCGGGCTGGAGGAAACCGGGGTTCTGGCGGATGAAATCGGTCCAGCCGCCGGGCGTCTCGACGATGTCGCCGCGGCCGTTCATGGCGATGGTCGAGGTGGCGAGCCGGTCGACGAAGTCGCGGTCATGGCTGACGAGGATGAGGGTGCCGTCGTATTGTTCGAGCAGCTCCTCGAGCTTGTCGAGGGTGTCCATGTCGAGATCG
>JBGTSL010000026.1:0-11241 GCA_041940325.1 Brevundimonas sp. | reverse complement strand
GTGCCGCCGCCGGTCGGCGAGCTCGACCCGGTGGTGCGCGAGCGCTTCGACCTGGAGGACTACGCCTACGGCCAGCTCGAGCGTCCCGCCGACGCCGTGGAGCAGTACCGGAAACTCCTCGTCATCGACCCCAACGTGCCCGAAGCGCGCATGAATCTCGGCGTCCTACTGCTCCAGAGCGACCGTCCCGGGAATACCGCCATCACCCCTCGTCGACCGGCGGTCGACGCTACGATTACCCCTCAATCAACCGGTAACTTACAAACGCTACATGTTGGCTATCGGGTGACCAGGATGGGACACTCAGAGTCTGTGCCTGCACATTGATCACCGTGACCTCGCTCGTCGCCAGGTCCATGACCCGCGACGACATGTCCCCCACCACTTCGAGCGCCAGCCGCTCGAGCGGATAGAGCGGGGTCAGGTTGTCGAACAGGACCTTGGTCTTGACCGTCTCCGGATCTTCCAGATTGATCGTGTCGACCTTGAGCAGGGCGAAGTAGCGTTCGCCCTCGCGCGGGCCGCGCACGGCGCCGTGGATGGTGTCGCCCGAGCGCAGGCCGAAGCGCCGGATCTGCGACGGCGACACATAGACATCGTCCGGACCCGGAAGATAAATGGCGTCCGGACTGCGCAGGAAGCCGAAGCCGTCCGGCAGAATCTCCAGCACGCCGTCGGCGATGATCTCGACCTCCTCATCGGCCAGGGCCTTGAGGATGGCGAACAGCAAGTCCTGCTTGCGCAGGTTGGAGGCGTTCTCGACCTCGAGGCCCTCGGCGAAGGCGACCAGATCGGCGGGCGTCTTCTCGTTCAGCTCGGCCAGGGTGATGCGGCCGTTCGGCACGATCGGCTCGCCGTCGTCCTCTTCCTCGTCGGCCTCCTGATCGACCATCGGCAGGTCGGCGGCGGCCACCTCATTGGTCGGCTGCTCGCCATCGAGGGTTTCGGCCTCGGGGGCGGTCGGATCGGTGTCGCGGACGTCGGTCATGGAATTCTTCTTCAGGCGTACGCGTCCGGGCGCTCGCGCGGGGCGAGGTCGGGACGGCTGTCGATGTCTGGCCTCGCGGCCGAAAGGGGAAACGATGGACTCCGCCCGTGTGATCGGTCGGCATCGTTGGGAGAGAGGGACCGTCCGGCGAAGGCCAGGACCGGTTCACCGCCAGCGAAACCACGCCGGCGCGGTCAGGTCAAGCGGAGGGGTGCGGCCCGGGAAACGAGCGGCGTCAGCGGAAGACGCCTTCGGTCGTCACAGCGAGGACGGCGACGATGGCGATCAGGAACGGAATCTCGTTGGTCATGCGCCAGAACTTGCCGGTCCGCACCGAGGTCCCGGCATGGATTCGCTTCAGCTCGCCGGCGAGGAATCCGTGCCAGCCGCTGAGAGCGATGACCGCGACCAGCTTGGTCGCCACCCATGGCACGAGGAGAAAGCCCCAGCCCTGGCCGAAACCGTAGACGTGAATCAGGATCATCCAGACGCCGAAGATCCAGGCGGCGTTCATCGACGGATTGATAATGATCTTGAGCAGCCGGCGCTGCCACAGTCGCAGCAGGCCCTGCATCTCCGAGCGCAGCGGCTCGGGCTTGCCCGCCTGTTCGACGTCATAGGCGTAGAGGCGGGGCAGGAACAGCATTCCGGCCATCCAGGCGATCACCGCCAGGATGTGCAGACCCCGCACGATGTTGAAGATCTCGAAGCTCATGCCGCCCGGTTCTCCGCCTGGCAGGGGCAGGCCTTCCACTCGCCCCGGCACCCGGGACCATAGGGGGCGACGCCGGTGCGCGACAGGCCGTGCAGGGCGGCGTCGGCCAGGGCGCTGATGAAGGGCCTCGAGGTTCCGACCGCCGGAACCCGGAGATAGGGGGCGACGCCGAGCTCATGGGCCAGTTCGGCGTATTCAATGTCCAGTTCGACCAGGGTCTCGACGTGTTCGGAGACGAAGGCGATCGGCACGACCACCGCCCCGACTCCATCGGCGCCGGCCTGTTGCAGGGCCTCCGGGGTTGAGGGGCCAAGCCATTTCATCGGCCCGACCCGGCTCTGGTAACAGAGGGCGTGGTCGACCGGCCGACCCATGGATTCCAGCTTCGACACCACGGCGGCGACCGTGCTCTCCACCTGCTCCTGGTAGGGATCGCCCTTGCGGCTGACCAACGACTCCGGGATGCCGTGGGCCGAGAACAGGACGCGCACCGGACGGTCGCCGGCCTCATCCAGCTTGCCGACGATGGCCCCGGCCTGGGCGTCGATCCAGCCGTGCGCCTCGGGCCAGCAGCACACCGTGCGGCTCTCGCCGGAGCCGGCATAGAGGGCGTTCCACCGCTTCAGCGAGGACTCTGTCGTCGTCGTCGAGAACTGGGGATACAGCGGCAGCAGGACGATCTCGTCGGGCCCGAAGGCGGCGACGTCCTCAGCCGCCTCCTCGGTCAGCGGGGACCAGTAGCGCATGGCGATGAAGGCCCGCACCTCGTCGTCGGGCAGTCGCGCCGCCAGCGCCGCCTCAAGGGCCTTCGCCTGTTTCCGCGTCTCGGGCAGCAGGGGCGAGCCGCCCCCCATCAGCGCGTAATTCGCCTGGGCTGAGGCCTCGCGCCGGCTGGAGATCAGCCGGGCCAGAGGCGTGCGCACAATCCCGGGCAGACCGATGATGGCCGGGTCGTTGAACAGATTGAACAGGAAGGGCTTCACCGAGGCCTGGTCGTCGGGCCCCCCGAGATTGAACAGGACGACGGCGATGCGGCGGCCGATGGGCGTCCTCATTGGGCGCCGATCCGCTTCAGCACCTGCTCGACATGGGCGATCGGCACGTCGGGCAGGATGCCGTGGCCGAGATTGAAAATCCACGGACCCTGCCCCCAGGCCTCGAGCAGCTGGTCAACCCGCCGGTCGAGCAGCGGCCCGCCGGCCCGCAGCAGCAACGGGTCCAGCGCGCCCTGTATCGGCTTGATGGCCTGGACGCGTTTGCCGATCTCCAGCGGACAGGCGGTGTCCAGCGCCACGGCCTGAACCTCACACTCGGCCGCATAGCGCTCGGCCAGAGCTGCAGAGCCGCGCGGGAAGCCGATCAGGGGAACGGTGACGCCCAGATCCCGGACCCGCCTCACCAATGCCTGATGCGGCTTCAGCACGAGGTTCTCGAACAGGTCGTCGGGCAGGCCCTCGGCCCAGCTCTCGAAGATCTTCAGCACCTGGGCCCCGGCGTCGGCCTGCATCTTCAGGTAATGGGCCGTGGCCTCGACCAGCACCTCAAGCAGGGCGGCGACCTTTTCAGGCTCGGCGTAGGCGTAGGTCCTGGCCTGGGCCCGCTCGCCCTTGCCGATGGTCCGCGCCTCGCCGTCCAGCATATAGGTGGCGACCGTCCAGGGGGCGCCGGCGAAACCGATCAGGGCCCGCTCGGGCTCCAGTTCGGCCCGCACGATCGACAGGGTCTGACCGACCTGTTTCAGAGCCTCGCCAGCCCCGGAGGCCAGCGCCCGCATGGCTTCCACCGGCGGCAGGGCCCCGAGCCGCGGCCCCTCGCCCGCCTCGAACCACACCTCCTGCCCGAGCGCCCCAGGAATCAGCAGGATGTCGGCGAAGACGATGGCGGCGTCGAAGCCGAAGCGCCGCATCGGCTGTAGCGTGGCCTCGGCGGCCTTCTCGGGATCGAGGCAGAAGGAAATGAAATCCGGCGTCGTCGCCCGGAGCGCCCGGTATTCCGGCAGGTAGCGCCCGGCCTGACGCATGAACCAGACGGGCGGGCGGGCCGTCGCCTCGCCGGCCAGAACCTTGAGCATCAGGGGGGTGTCGGAGACGGTCATCGGATATCGGGCTTACCGGGGGGCGGGGTCCCGCTCAAGCCCGGGCCGATGTCGCACCCTCCAATCCTTCAATGAAAGAGATTCGAGAAGAATGGAGGAAGGAAGCAGGGTCGGGGACGGCGGGGATAAAAGGGCCCGTCCGGGGCGGGACCCGGGAGTTTTCCGCAGCCTCCCGGGCGGACGTCCACGGGCCTCCACCGGGCTGGTGAAAGCGGGGACAACTGCTAACGAGGCCTTAACCGGCGGGCTTTCCGGCCCGGAGGCGGCGACCAGAACCGGGGCGCCGTTAAGGTCTTGTTAAGACTGTCCACATGCGGATTGGGCGCCGATCGGGGCCTCTGGACGACTCGCCGAATGGCGGGGTTCGTCGTCCACCTTGATCCCCGCTCGCGGCTTCCTGCGCGCCCGGCTATAGAGATCGGCGCCCCCGGTCAGGGTGATCGGCGCCCGGCCCCGTCCACAGGAGTCTCGCCGCCATGGACAGATCCGACCGAAGCTTCCCCAGGAGGCCCGCGGCATGAGTCCGGCCCGGCCCGCCGGCGCGACGCGCCTCGCGACCTATTTCCACGTCCATCTGGTGTCGGACTCCACCGGCGAGACCCTGAACGCCATGGCCAAGGCCGTGGTGGCGCGCTTCGACGGCGTCATCCCGATCGAGCACATCTACGCCCTCGTTCGCTCGGCCAAGCAGATGGACCGGGTTCTGGAGGAGATCGCGGCTTCGCCAGGCGTGGTGCTGCACACCCTGGTGGACCGGGAGTTGCGCGAACAGCTCGAGGACGGCTGCCGCCGGCTCGACATGCCCCAGATCGCGGCGCTGGATCCGTTGGTCGGCGCCCTGTCGCGATACCTGGGCGCGGCCCTGTCGACCCGGGTCGGAGCCCAGCATGCGCTGGATACAGACTATTTCAACCGCATCGCGGCGCTCGACTACGCCATGGCCCACGACGACGGCCAGGGCACCACCGAGCAGCTGGAAAGCGCCGACGTGGTGCTGTGCGGCGTCAGCCGGACCTCGAAGACGCCGACCTGTATCTACCTGGCCCACCGCGGCATCCGCGCCGCCAATGTGCCGCTGGTGCCCGGCCAGGAGGACGGCGAGCGGCTCGTCGGACTGAAGAACCCCTTGATCATCGGCCTGACCGTGTCGCCGGACCGCTTGGTGCAGATACGGCGCAACCGGATGGACGGACTGAACGCGGGCCGGGCCTCGACCTACACCGATCATGAGGCGGTGCGGGAGGAGACGGTCAAGGCGCGGCGGGCGTTCGAACGCCGCGGCTGGCCGGTGATCGACGTGACCCGGCGCTCGGTCGAGGAGACGGCGGCGGCGATCATCAATGTGCTGAACGAGCAGCGCACGCACCGGGTGGGAGCCAGCTGGTGACGGCGCCCGGTGCGGTATCGCCCTTCGGGCGGGATGGGGGCGGTCAGCGGTTGGTCCTGGCGTCGAAGAGCGCGGCGCGGCGGGCCATGCTGGAAGGCGCCGGCGTGCCCTTCTCGGTGCGGGTCGCCGACGTCGACGAGGATGCGGTCAAGGCGACGCACGATCCGGCCGACGCCGCCGGGCTGGCCACGGAACTGGCGCGGGTCAAGGCGCTGGCGGTGTCGCGCCACGATCCGGAGGCCTGGGTGCTGGGGGCCGACCAGACCCTGGCCTTCGCCGGCGGGCTGGTGTCGAAGGCGCCGACGCTGGACGCCGCCAGGGCCCGGCTCATGGCCATGCGGGGACGGGTTCATCAGCTGCATTCGGGCGCGGCCCTCGCCCGCAACGGTCAGGTGGTCTGGTCCGGGGTCGACACGGCGACGATGCGGATGCGCGACTTCTCCGACGCCTTTCTCGACGCCTATCTGGATGCGGAGGGCGAGGGCCTGCTGGGCTCGGTCGGTTCCTACCGGCTGGAAGGACCGGGGTCCCAGCTGTTCGAGGCCGTGGAGGGGGACTATTTCACCGTCCTCGGCCTGCCTCTGTGGCCGGTGCTGGCGGAGCTGCGCCGGGCCGGAGTTCTGGCGGCATGACCGCGATCGCCGGGGTCGCCGGTCAGCCGATCGCCCATTCGCTGAGCCCGCTGATCCACAACGCCTGGATCAGGGCGGCGGGGCTGGACGCCGACTATCGCGCCTTCGGGCCGGAGGACGTGGGCGGGTTCGAGGCGCTGGTCGCCGAGGGCCGGGCGGGCGGGTTGCGCGGACTGAACGTCACGGCGCCTTTCAAGGCGGCGGCCCTGGGGCTGGCCGACGAGGTCAGCGAGACGGCCCGGCGGTGCGGCTCCGCCAATCTGCTGGTGTTCGAGGGCGGGAGGATCAGCGCCGACAGCACCGACGGCGCGGGGCTGATGGCGGCGCTGGCGGAGCAGGCGCCGGGGCTGGAGGCGCCCGGCCGGGTCGTTCTGATCCTCGGGGCCGGGGGCGCGGCCCGCGCGGCGGGGGCGGCGTTGAAGGCGGCGGGCGCCGAGGTCCGTATTCTCAACCGGACGCCGGAGCGGGCGGAACAGCTGGCGGCCGACCTCGGCGTCGGGGTGGCGGGACCGGACGACCTCGGGGGGGCGGCGCTGGTGGTCAACGCCCTCAGCGCCCCCCCGCAGATCGACATCGACGCCCTGGCCGCCGACGCCGTGCTGATGGACATGACCTATCGGCCCTTGCTCACGCCCTTCCTTGCGGCGGGGCGGGCGCGGGGGCTGACGACGGTCGACGGGCTGGCCATGCTGATCGGCCAGGCGCGGCCGTCGTTCCGGACCTTGTTCGGAATGGAGCCGCCCGCCGTCGACGTGCGGACGCTCGTCCTTGAGGCGCTCGGAGAGACGGCATGATCGTGCTCGGCCTGACCGGCTCCATCGGCATGGGCAAGACCACGACGGCGGAGATGTTCGCCGCGGAGGGGGCGCTGGTGTGGAACGCCGACGAGGCGGTGCACCGCCTTTACGCCAGGGGCGGGGCGGCGGTCGGGCCGGTCGGCGACGCCTTTCCGGGGGTGGTGGTCGACGGGGCCGTCGATCGTATCCGCCTGGCGGGCGCACTGGGCCAGGACGAGGACGCCTTTCGGCGGCTGGAGATGATCGTCCATCCCCTGGTCATGAAGGGGCGGCTCGAGGATCTGGCCGAGGCGGAGCGCCGCGGGGTGCGGCTGGCGGTGCTGGACATCCCCCTGCTGTTCGAGACCGGCGGCGACGCGGCGGTGGATGCGGTGGTGGTGGTCACCGCCGACCCGGAGGTGCAGGCTGAACGGGTGCTGGCCCGGCCCGGCATGACCCGCGAGCGGTTCGAAGCCATCCTGGCGCGCCAGACGCCGGACGCCGAGAAGCGGCGGCGGGCCGATTTCATCGTCGACACCGGCCAAGGCCTGGAGGCGGCGCGGGCCCGGGTGCGCGAAATCGTGGGGACGGTTCTGGCCCCGGGGTGGACTTCGCCCCGGCGCGGGCTTTCGCAGGACGGCGAACCGATTCAATAAGGGCCATGGCCCGCGAAATCGTTCTCGACACCGAAACCACCGGCTTCGATCCGAAGACGGGCGACCGGCTGATCGAGGTCGGCTGCATCGAGATCGAAGACCTGCTGCCCACCGGTCGTACCTTCCACACCCTGGTCTATCCGGAGCGGTTGATCCCCCCGGACGCCATCCGGGTTCACGGCATCACCGACGAGAAGGTGAAAGGCGCGCCGCGTTTCCACGAGGTCGTCCATGAGCTGATGGGCTTCATCGGCGACGCGCCGGTGATCGCTCACAACGCCGCCTTCGACCGCTCCTTCATCGATCACGAGTGCGGCCTGTGCGGTCACCCGCTGATCGAGGAGACGCGCTGGATCGACACGCTGAAGCTGGCGCAGACGCGGTTTCCGGGCATGGCCAATTCGCTCGACGCCCTGTGCAAGCGGTTCAAGATCAGCCTCGTCGAGCGGACTCTGCACGGGGCGCTGATCGACGCCCGGCTGCTCGCCGAGGTCTATCTGGAGCTGAAGGGCGGCAAGGAGCGGCGGCTGGACCTGTCGTCGGCGCGGACGGTCACGACCCAGGCGGCGGCCGCGGCGACCGGGGGCTACGGTCCGCGGCCCCGGCCCATGGAGCCGTGCTCGACCGAGGCCGAGCGGGCGGCCCATCTGGCCTTCCTGAAGGCGACGCTGAAGGACCGTTCGCTGTGGGCGGCCTACGGGCTGGATGTCGAGGCGGCCTGAGCCGCCTCCGCCGCTCAGGCCTGGGCGGGCTCGGCCGGGCCGCGGGCGATCTGCTGCTGGCGCGACATGTAGATGCCGGCGAAGTCGATCGGGTCGAGCATGAAGGGCGGGTAGAAGCCGCCGTCCGAGGTGGCGCGGGCGATGATCTCGCGGGCGAACGGGAACAGATAGCGCGGGCACTCGATCAGCAGCAGGGGCTCGATGTCCTGTTCGGCGACGCCGGAGAGGGCGAACAGGCCGCCATAGAGCAGCTCGACGTTGAACACGGTCATGGCGTCGGTCGAGGCCTTGACGGTCAGGCGCAGCTCCACCTCGAACAGGCCGTCCTTGCGGCCCTGGGCGTTCATCTCGACGCCGAGGTCGATCGCCGGCTTGGAGTCGATGCGCAGCGAGTCCGGGGCCTTGGGATTCTCGAACGACAGGTCGCGGACGTACTGGGCGAGGATACGGAAGCCGGGACCCGCGGCGTCGCCGTTCTGGCCGGTGGTCGGCTCGGCGGCCTTCGGGGCGTCGGCGGGAGGAGCGGCGTCGGTCATGGCGATCGGTCTTGTCTGGAATGGCGTGAGGGGCGCGGCGCTCCGGCCCGGAAGGCGCGGCGACTAGCACGCACCGCCGATTGCGGCAACGACGCTCGCCCAGGGGGCGGACGGAGCGATGGGCGATCGGCCGCAGGCGGACCGGGACGCCGTTCGCCTTGCGCGCCCCCATATCAGCCCCTAATCGTCCATTCGTCGCGCCCGGCGTTCTTCGGGCGCCAGTCAGGGAATGCCCGTGCCGGACCAGGTTCTGATTGTCATCTCCGCGGTGATCGCGGCCATCGTGCTGTTTCAGCTCTACAATATGCTGGGCAAGAAGGTCGGGCGGCAGCCCGAGGAGGACGCCCGCGCCCAGCCCGCCGCCGCCACGCCGGCCGCGGAGGCGGGGGCCGGCCGCGCCAACGCCCTCGATGCGGTGACCCTGGCCTCGGTCGCCGGCCTCAGGGCCCGCGACCCCAATTTCGATCCGGTCCGTTTCCTCGAGGGCGCGCGACAGGCCCATGAGACCATCGTCCGGGCCTACGCCGCGGGCGACCGGGAGACGCTGAAGCCGCTGCTGACCCCGCACGTCATGGCCTCGTTCGAGGGCGGCATCGCCGCCCGCGAGGCGCGGGGCGAGACCGAGGAAGCCGAATTCCTGCACCCGGCCCGGGCCGATCTGGAGATGGCCACCGCCGAGGAGAACCGGGCCGTGGCCAAGGTTCGCTTCCTCGCCGAGCTGCGCAACCGGGTGAAGCCGTCCGATCCCTCGGCCGAGGCGCAGGTCGAGGAGCGTCGGGTGGCCGAGGTCTGGACCTTCGAGCGGATGCTCGGGGCCAGCGATCCCAACTGGCTGCTGGCCCGCACCGAACCCGCCTCGGCGTGATGAGGGGGCGCCGCGCCGGGGCCGTCGGACCGGTTCTCGCCCTCGGGCTGGTGCTGGCCGCCTGCGCCACAGCGCCGGCCCCCTCCCCGACCCCGCCGGTCCCGGCGCCTGCCCCGGTTGCGCCGGAGCCGCCGGTCGCCCCGCCCGGCCTGAGCCCCGCCGCCCTGCCCGGCTGGGATCACGAGGACCATCTGGCGGCCTTCGACGCCTGGGTGGAGGGTTGCGGGGTCGCCCGCGATCCGGCGGCGCGGGCCCAGTGCGAGCGGGCGATGCAGATCCGGCGCACCTCGAAGCCGGTGACGCCCTCGCTGGCCCGGGCCTTCTTCGAGAGCGGCTTTTCGGTGGTCCCGGCGGAGACGGCCGACGGCGGGCCGGGCCTGCTGACCGCCTATTTTGCGCCGGAATACGAGGCCCGCCGCAGCCCCGGCGGCGAGTACGACATGCCGGTGCTGGCCCCGCCGGCCGGCTGGACCCGGGGCCAGGTCCTGCCGGAGCGGGCCGAGATCGAGGCGGCGCCGCCGACCGCGCCGCTGGCCTGGATGCGGGCCGAGGACCTGTTCTTCATGCAGATCCAGGGCTCGGGCTATCTGACCTTCGCGGACGGGACGAAGGCGCGGGCCGCCTACGCCGCCGACAACGGGCGACCGTTCACCGGCATCGCCCGGCCGATGGCGGAGCGGGGCCTGCTGCCGCCGAACGGGACGTCGGGCGAGGCCATCCGGGCGTGGCTGGCGGCGCACCGGGGGCCGGAGGCGCGCGAGGTGATGGCGCTGAACCCGCGCTACATCTTCTTCAAACTGGACCCGGACGACGGCGGCGACCCGAACGGGGCGGCGGGAATCCCCCTGCCCGCCCGACGGTCGATCGCGGTCGATCCGACCCACTGGCGCTACGGCGATCTGGTGTGGATTTCCGCCGACGGCGGTAATCTGACGGGCGCGCGGGGCAGCTATCAGGGGCTCGTCGTGGCCCTGGACACCGGCTCGGCCATCAAGGGGCCGGTGCGGGCCGACCTCTACATGGGCCGGGGCGCGGCGGCGGGCGAGGAAGCCGGCGCTGTCCGCCATCCGCTGCGGATGTGGCGGCTGATTCCGCGGCCCTAGCGGCCGGCCAGGTTTTGCCCGGGTGAAACCAAAAAGCGATGTGTCGGAGTCGGCAGAGTCGGCGCCGGAATTCGCTGTGTCAGAGTCGGCAGAGTCTACATCGGCGCGCCTGAGGCGGTGCGGCGGGGATGCGATTGTCAAAGACCGGCGCCTGCCGGGGCGACAGGACAGGCGGCATTATGCGCCCGCCGGCTTATCCGGATGGAAGATGGGTTTTAGAATCAGCCAGGTGACTGAAAAGGCGGGAGACCGTCTCCACAATCCGACTATAATTCCTCGGATTGTGTGCACAGCGTCAGGTCTTCCTTCTCCCGATGGGAGAAGGTGGCGGGGGCGGAGCCCCGTCGGATGTGGGTCGGCTGTCGCAGTCGGCGAAAGCCGCGGCTCTGCTGGTGGTACGGCTCACGCCGAATGCCGATGATCGACCACACCCTTGAGCGCGAGGACGACGGCTGCGCCGTCGTGCGCTCAAGCCCTCTCCCATCGGGAGAGGGTTCTGATCACCGCCGGCGCATGCCGCCGAGGATGCCGCGCAGGATTTCGCGGGTGAGGGTGGAGCCGGCGGTGCGCAGGACAGACTTGGTCGCGGCCTCGATGGGGGTTTCGCGGGTCGAGCGGCGGGGGGCGCGGGCGCGGGCGGCCTCGCGGTCGAGGCGGGCCTGTTCCCTGGCGCGGGCGGCGGCAGCCTTTTCGGCGGCCTTCGCGGCGGCGGCGTCGGCTTTCGCCCGCGCCTCGGCCAGTTTGGCCTCGGCGGCGGCCTGATCGG
>JBGTSL010000025.1:0-11682 GCA_041940325.1 Brevundimonas sp. | reverse complement strand
GGAATGGAGATCGCGCAGCGGGCTCGTCGACGACCTGATGGGCAACAGCGGCGGCGGCGCGGTCGGGCCGGTTTCCAGCCGCGCGCGTCCATGGCCTGGCGACGGGCATCGAGCGTCTTCTCGTCGACGGCGAGGTTGATCGAGCCGAGCGTGCCCTCGTCCGCCGCGCGCACCAGCGAGCCGACCAGATGCGTCTCGCCCGTCTTGTACTTGTGGCGCTCGATGCAGACGGCGGTGCCATCTACTTGCCGACAGCATCGTTTGGCCTGCCAGCCAAACCTGGTGCCCGCCCGGTCGCAACGCTTGGCACGTTCAAGGTCCTGGTCGTGAAGCCGGTCCAGCAGCTGGCCGAGGCCGAAGCCGTCGACTCCGGCGTTGTTGGAGATCACTGTCAGGCCCTTGGCGCCGCTGTCGCGCAGCGCGGCGATCAGGTGCTCGGGGATGCCGCACAGGCCGAAGCCGCCGGACATGACGGTCATGCCGTCGAAGGTCAGGCCCTCCAGCGCGGACTTCGCGTCGGGGAAGATCTTCCGCATCGCTTCCTCATGTTATTTTCACCGCCTGATGAATATCGGCGGCCTTGTTCGGTCTCTACGGCGACGGGGCGGGCGGGGCAAGTCCGGGGAGCGGCGACGGGGGACGGGTCGGGTTCTGCCCGGGTGAAAATCGGAAAATCAGCTGTGGCAGAGTCGGCAGGGTCGGCGCCGAAATTCGGTGTGTCAGAGTCGGCAGGGTCGGCATCGGGTGTTGAGGGTCACGCCTGGGGCGGCGAGGCGCGGATTCGATTGTCAAAGATCGGCAGACGAAGGGCGGCAGTATGCGCCCGCCGGCCTATCCGGATGGAAGATTGGTTTTAGAATCGGCGAAGTGGCGGAAAAGGCAGGAGATCGTCTCCACAATCCGACTATAATTTCGCGGATTGCCAGCACAGCGTCATGGCCAGAGCGCGTCCTTCTCCCCGCCGGGGGAGAAGGTGGCCCGGCAGGGCCGGATGAGGGGGATGTCGAAGCGAGGCGGTCAGGCGCCTGATCCAGAGCCGACTAACCCCTCATCCGCCCCTCCGGGGCACCTTCTCCCCCAAGGGGAGAAGGGAACGCGGCTTGCGTTAACCTTTTTCTTCGCGTGAGGCGGGCACGTCATGGCCAGCGGGCCTCGATAGGGTAAAAGACAAGCCTTGGCGGATTCACGTTCGGGGGACGTTTTGAAGGCTGGCGTCAACGCATTGACCGTGACCTTTCTGGTCGGGGTGCTGGGCGGACTGCTGCTGACGCCGGACGGCCGGCAGTGGCTGCGCAATCCGACGGTCATGCTGGGTGACCGGGCCAACGCCTCGGCGCCGCCCGAGAGCCTGCCCGCGACGCCGCCTGCCGCCGTGGTCGCCGCGCCGCCGGCCATCCCCGCCGTGACGCCGCTGTCGGCGCGGCTGGCGCAGGGGCCGCTGCGCATCGGGGTGTTCGGAGATTCGATGGCCGACGGCCTCTACACCGGCCTGTACCGCGACCTGCGCGACCAGCCGAAGATCACGGTGACCAAATTCTCGGAGGTCTCGACCGGCCTGTCCCGCTACGACTACGTCGACATCCAGGCCAAGACGCAGCGCCAGATCGAGGAGACGCCGGTCGATGTGGCGGTGATCCTGTTCGGCACCAATGACGCCCAGGGCATCAGCCTGGACGGGGTGATCCACGACTTCGGCACCGACGGCTGGAAGGCCGCCTATGCGACGCGGATCGACAATCTGGTGGCGATGCTGCGCAGCCGCGACGTGGCGGTCTACTGGGTCGGCCTGCCGCGCATGAAGAGCGCCCGGTTCGACGGGCGGATGGCGCTGATCAACGGCGTCGTCGAGGCGCGGATGAAGGCGCTGGGCGTGCCGTATCTGGAAACCACGGCCCTGACCTCGAACGAGGAAGGCGGCTATGAGGCCTATCTGCCCAACGACAGCGGGCGCAAGGTGCTGATGCGGGCCAACGACGGCATCCATATGTCGATGGCGGGCTATCTGCGGATGAGCGCGCCGGTGGCCGAGCGGTTGAAGCGGGATGCCGGGCTGGACCGGCCGCTGCCCGCTCCGGCGGCGACGCCCCTGTCGCCCGCGGCCTGAAGGTGAGAGCGGCGCTCGGCGCATGGGCCGCCGCGGTCCTGGCCGCCCTGGCTTCGCCCGCTGTGGCCCAGACCCCGTGGGAAGCCACGCCTTCGCCGGAGCCCGGGCCCGGTCTCTGCCCTGCCGGTCTTTGCCAAGCCGAAGGCATGCGCGGGTTCTTTGAGGCGCTGACCGCCACGGAGGCCGGAACGCGAGCGCGGCCGGTTCACATCCTCCAGATCGGCGACAGCCACACGGCCGGGGACCGGATCACCGGCAAGGTCCGGGTCGAACTGCAGCGACGTTTTGGACGCGCCGGGCGAGGGGTGCTGCCGCCGGGCGTCCCGTGGACCGGATACGCGCCCTTTCAGGTCGCCGTCGGATCGACCGGATGGGTGACCGAACCGGCGCCGCTGCAGCCTCCGGCCGGCGCGCCGTCGCCCCGGGTGGGTATGAGCGGAGTCCGGTCAACCGGGGTCGGCGACGCGATGATGGGATTCGAACTGGAGCCCGGGTCGGAAGCCACGACCCTGGGCGTGTGCGGCCGGGCGCGGGGGGCGGGGCCGGGCCTCGCCGTCGAGCACGATGGTCTGATCCACTCGCTGGATTTCAACGACGCGGCCCGCGACGCGCCGGTGTGCCGGGAACTGCCGCTCGGACGGGCGACGCGGCAGGTGCGCCTGCGCCCGCTGGGCGACGGCCTGGTGATCGATTCCGTAAGGCTGGACAAGGCCGGGACGGGGGTGGCGCTCTCGAACCTCGGCCGGGTCGGAGCCACGCTGCGGGACCTGGCGGCGCGGGACGAGGCGACGGTCGCGGCCGAACTGACGGCGTGGCGGCCGGACCTTATCGTGCTGGCCTTCGGGGCCAACGAGGGTTTTGACGACGCCCTCGACCGGAGCGCCTACGAGACCCTGCTGCGGGCGCAGATCGCGCGACTGCGGCGGCTGGCGCCCTCGGCGTCGCTGTTGATCCTCGGCGCGCCCGACGCCCAGAGGAACGGGGCGACCGATGGATGCTCGGCAGACGGGATGCGCGCTCCGCCGCCGTCTCTGGCGGTGGTCCGGGATGTGCAGCGGCGGGTCGCCGCCGATCTGGGTGTGGCGTTCTGGGACTGGCACGGACGAATGGGGGGAGACTGTTCGGCGGATCGTCTGGCGTTGGGGGCCGAGCCCCTGATGCGCGGCGACCGGGTCCATTTCACGAGCGTGGGGGCCGACTGGATCGGCGGCATCCTCGCGGGCGACCTGCTGGCCGCCTACGACGCCTGGACGGCGGAGCGCGCCGCTGCGGGGAGCGCCGACTAGATGCTGTTCCCCACCTTGGCGTTCGGCGTCTTCTTCCTGATCGTCTATTTCACCGCCTGGTCGCTGGATCGCGAGAACGGTCGGCGCAAGCTGTTCCTGCTGCTGGCCAGCTGGTTCTTCTATGCGCAGTGGGACTGGCGCTTCGTCGGCCTGCTGATCGCCTCGGCCATCCTCAACTGGGGCGTGGCGGCGCTGATCGCGCGGGCGCGGGAGCGAGGCGGCAGGACCGGCTGGCTGGTCGGCCTGGGCGTGGCGGTCAATCTGCTGATCCTCGGCTTCTTCAAATATTACGGCTTCTTCGTCGAACAGGCGGGCGAGCTGCTGGCCCAAGTCGGTTGGGAGCGGGACCTGCCGCTGCTGCAGATCGTGCTGCCGGTGGGGATTTCCTTCTTCACCTTCCAGGGCATCAGCTACGTCGTCGACGTGCATCGCGGGAAGACGCCGCCGGCCAGGAGCCTGCTCGACGTCATGCTGCTGATGAGCTTCTTCCCGCATCTGGTGGCGGGGCCGATCGTGCGGGCCTCGGACCTGCTGCCGCAGTTCGAGCGAACCCCGCGGCTGACGCGGGTGATGGCCACCCATGGCCTGCTGCTGATCGTCTGGGGCCTGTTCAAGAAGACGGTGATCGCCTCGGAGCTGTCGGTGAACCTGGTCGATCCGGTGTTCTTCGATCCGACGGCCTTCGGGGCGGTCGACATCGCGGCGGCGGTCTATGGCTATGCGGTGCAGATCTACTGCGACTTCTCGGCCTATTCGGACATGGCCATCGGGCTGGCGGCCCTGCTGGGCTATTCCTTCCCGCGCAATTTCGACCAGCCGTACCGGGCGTCGTCGATGCAGCAGTTCTGGCGGCGCTGGCACATCAGCCTGTCCAGCTGGCTGCGGGACTATCTGTATGTGCCGCTGGGCGGCGGGCGGAAGGGGCTGTTCGCCAGCTGCATCAACGTCTTCATCACCATGGTGCTGGGCGGGCTGTGGCACGGGGCGGCGTTGACCTTCCTGGCGTGGGGGGCGCTGCATGGGGGCGTGCAGGTGATCGAGCGGCTGGGCCGGGCGGCGTTCAGGCGGCGCGACGGGGCGGAGGACCGGAAGTCGCTGTTGCTGACCGTGGTCGGGGTGCTGGTCACCTTCCACATCGTCTGCCTGGGCTGGATCCTGTTCCGGGCCGAGAGCTTCGACCTGGCCCTGCAGATGGTCGAGGGGCTGGGGCGTGTCGGGCCGGTGATCATGCTGACGCCGCTGCTGCTGACCCTGATCGCCGGCGGCCTGGCCATGCACTGGCTGCCGCCGCGGGCGGTGGAGGGGATGGCCGAGCGGCTGAAGACGGCGCCGTCGCTGACGCTGGGTCTGCTGATCGGCGCGGCCATACTGCTGGTCGAGGCGGTGCGGCCCGAGGGCGTGGCCCCCTTCATCTATTTCCAGTTCTAGGCGTTGGAGGAGGCATGACGAACTATCGCGACGAGCCGCCGATCCCGCTGGAGCCCTTCCCGGTGCGTCAGACCGAGTCGCCGTTCCCGCCGCTGGGGGAGAGTCTGCCGCCGCCGGCTGCCGAGCCCGATCCGCCCAGCGACTGGATCGAAACCGCGGACGCGCACGATCTGGCGGTGCGTCACGAGACGGAGCGCGAGAACGCCCTGGTGGCGCTGGGCCGGTTCGCCTTTCCGCCTGCGCCGCCGCTGGACGACGAGGGCGTGGCCGCGCGGGACCGGCGCTGGACCAGCCGGACGGTGATGTTCGCGGCGGCCTTCCTGCTGCTCTTCAACGCCGTGTCGCCGCTGAACTGGGCGCGGCAGCAGCCGCCGGGCTGGGTTCCGGAGACGGTGCGGCAGCTGTCGGAAGTGTGGGCGGCGCAGCTGTCGGTGTTCGCCGTCGACCAGCCGCGGCAGGGGCTGCGCGAGGCGTGGGAGGCGGCGCGGCGGGCGCGCTTCATCGGCCAGGACGGACCTGACGCCTCGACACCGGCGGCGGAGTCGTGAAAGCTTGAGGCGAGGCCGGCCTGCGCGCGGGCCGTGTGAAGCGGGGGCGTTCGCATGAGGATGAACCGGCGGGCGGCGCTGGCCGGAGGGGCGGCGGCCGCGGTGTTCGGAGCGGGCGCGGCGGGGGCGCAGGCGCCGGTCCGTATCCGCAAGGGGGTCGGCGGACTGACCGCGACCAGCGACGACGTCGCGGCCTTCGGCGAGGCGGTGCGGATCATGAAGCGGCGCCGCGACGCGCTGTCGTGGGCGCGGCAGACGCAGATCCACCACCGCGCCTCGCAGCACAACAACGGCCTGTTCCTGCCCTGGCACCGGCAGCAGCTGGCGCATTTCGAACGGATCGTGGCGAAGCTGACCGGCCATGACGGTTTCGCCATGCCCTACTGGGACTGGCAGGAGCACCGTTTCCTGCCGGACTGGATCACGGACCCGGACTCGCCGCTGTACGAGCGCGAGCGGGCGCGGGGGGTGGAGACCCTGGACTTCGCCGCGGCGCGGTGGGCGGAGTCGCCGTATACGGCCAAGCTGGCCTCGGACGGGTTCGAGACCTTCTGCGGCAAGCTGCCGGAGGGGGCGGGGATGGTCGAGGGCTATGGCCACAACCACATCCACCAGCTGATCGGCGGGGCCATGAAGCATCCGCGCACCTCGGCGCGGGATCCGATGTTCTGGCTGCATCACAGCAATGTCGACCGGGTCTGGGCGACCTGGCATCGCAATCGGGGGAAGGACCTGTATCCGGCGGCGTGGACCGCGCTGACGGTGGGCGGATTCGTCGACGCGGAAGGGCGCGAGACCGGCGAGCTGCCGGTGGCCGGGACGCTGGAGACGCGGCCGCTGGGCTATGACTACGACCGGCTGTATCCGTTCCCGGTGTTCAGCGTGCCGGAGCCGGGGCCGCCGGGGGCGACGCGGCGGGTTCCGACGGGGGCGCAGAGCTGGACCGTGCGGACGGAGGCGGCCGGGGGCGGGCGGATCAGCCTCGGGCTGCCGGACGAGGCCGTGGCGCGGATGCGCGCGGCCGACGATGCGCTGATGATCGCGGGCGAGGGGGCCGTGGCCTACCGGCGCGAGGCGGCGCTGGAGGACCGGTCGCTGGAGATCCGGCTGACGGCCGGCGGGCGGGAGCGGACGCTGGGCTCGTCGCCGACCTTCGTGCACATTCCGGAGCCGGGGGACGGGCACGCCGGGCATCGCGGCCCCTATGTGCTGCCGTTCCGGTTCGGCGAGGAGGTGCTGAACCTGCTGGCCGCCAGCGACGGGCCGGCGGCGGTGACGGTGTCCGCCGAGGACCTGGCGCCGGAGCTCGGGCGGGGGGACGCGCGGGCGGAATGGATCGAGCTGAAACTGACGCTCACCGAGACGCGCTGGGCATGAGGAGCAGGAGCATGGGCTGGAAGCGGCTGAGGGGCGTTCTGTTGCTGATGCTGGCGGGGCTGGCCGCGGCGCCGATGGCGGGCTGCGCCCTGTTCGAGCAGGAGCCGCCGCCGGTGATGGCGCCGCCGCCGCCGCCGCCTCCGCCCCCTCCGCCGCCGCCCCCGCCCGCGCCGCCGCCGGCCGAGGCGGACATATGGCCGGGCGGGGATGTGCCGATGTGCTTCCTGGCGCCGGCGGCCGACGACGGCTGGGCGCGCGACAGGGTGATGGAGGCGGCGGCGGCCTGGGAGGCGGTGGCGAAGGTGGATTTCGACATCCGCGCCGACTGCGCCGACAGCCCGACCTCGGGGCCGGACCGGCGCATCCCGATCCGCATCGTGCACGACCCGGAGCTGTTCGCCTCGGCCAGCCATCTGGGGGTCAATCTGGTGCGCGGCGGGACGATCACGCTGAACGCCGAATATCTGGTCACCAACCGTATCTGCGGGCGACGCGGCGGCGTCGGGCGGGAGGGCTGTTTCTACGCCGACGCCCTGCACGAGCTGGGACATGCGCTGGGGTTCAGCCACGACCACGTCAGCCCGCGCGCGCCGGACTGCGTGGCGCGGATGAGCACGCCGGAGCCGGAGATGGCCGACGAGACCTATTACGACGCCGACTCGATCATGAACTACTGCAACCCGGAGCGCTGGAAGGGGCGGCTGAGCCCGGCCGACATCTGCTCGATCCGGGCGGCGTATGGGGACCGGGAAGGGCGGCGGCCGACGCGGGCCAGCTGTTATGCGATGACGGGTGCGGCGCCGCGGCGGCCTTGACCGGCGGCGACGGGCGACCCTAGCGTGCACGGCCCGCCGGACGGACCGGGGGCTGTGGGGATCGAACATGCGTCATCGACTGCTCGCCCGGGCCCTGCCCGCCTTCGTGCTGATCGCCGCCTTCAGCGGCCCCGTGCTGGCCCAGGACGCGCTGAGCTATCAGCAGCCGCCGGCGCCGATCGCGGAGATCCTGGACAAGAAGCCGACGCCGACGCCGAGCCTGAGCCCCGACCGGACGACGCTGGCGCTGTTCGAGCGGTCGAACCTGCCGCCGATCGCCGAACTGGCCGAGCCGATGCTGCGCTTGGGCGGCTACCGGATCAATCCGAGGAACAACGGGCCGGCCAACAGCCGGGTCAGCTGGCTGACCGGACTGAGCTTCCAGCCGGTGGCGGGCGGCGAGGCGCGGGCCGTGTCGCTGCCGGAGGGCGCGCGCTTCACCTCGCCGAACTGGTCGCCGGACGGCCAGGCGGTGGCCTTGCTGATGGACGCGCCGACGGGGCTGGAGCTGTGGGTCGCGGACGTGGCCACGGCGCAGGCGCGCAAACTGACCGAGGCGCGGGTCAATGCGGCGGCGGGCGGGGCCTTCGACTGGCTGCCCGACAGCTCGGGCCTGATGGCGCGGATGGTCCCCGCGGGCCGGGGCGCGGCGCCGGACGTGTCGCGGCCGCCCTCGGGCCCGACCGTGGAGGAGAGCATGGGCCGGGCGGCGCCGGTGCGGACCTATCAGGACCTGCTGTCCAACGCCGGCGACGAGGCGCTGTTCGACCACTATTTCACCTCGCAGCTGACGCTGGTCCCGCTGCAGGGCGCGGCGCGGACGGTCGGCGAACCGGGGGTGCATCTGGGCGCCAGCGTGTCGCCGGACGGGCGCTACCTGCTGAAGACGACGGTCAAGCGGCCGTGGAGCTATGTGGTGCCGGCGCGGCTGTTCCCGACCGAGATCACGGTGACGGACCTGCAGGGGCGGGTGGTGCACCGGGTCGCCGACCTGCCGCTGCGCGACGACATCCCGACCGCCTTCGACGCCACGGCGCCCGGCCCGCGTTCGGTGCAGTGGCGGGCCGACGCCCCGGCCACTTTGGTCTGGGCCGAGGCCCGGGACGGCGGCGATCCGCGCAATGCGGCCGAGGTGCGCGACCGGGTGTTCATGCTGGCGGCGCCGTTCAGCGGCGCGCCGACCCGGCTGGTCGATCTGCCGGAGCGATATGCCGGGATCACCTTCGGCGATGCGGACACGGCGCTGGTCTACACCCGCTGGTTCAACACCCGGCACGAGACGCGCTACGTCGTCGATCCGTCGAACCCGGGCGAGGGGCGGGTGCTGCTGGAGCGGAATTATCAGGACCGCTACAACGATCCGGGCTTCCCGGTGACCGAGACCAATGCGGCCGGATTCCCGGTGGCGCGGTTCACGTCGGACGGCCGCATGCTGATGACCGGCGACGGCGCCACGCGCGAGGGCGAGTATCCGTTCCTCGCCGCCATGGACCTGGCCAGCGGCCAGAGCGAGCGGCTGTGGACCTCGGCGACGGGCGACTACGAGACCATCGTCGGCATTCTGGATGACGACGCGCGGCGGCTGGTGACGCGCCGCGAGACCCGCGTCGATCCGCCGAACCTGTACGTCCGCAATCTGGACGGTCAGGCGCCCGACGCCCTGACCGCCTTCCCCGATCCGGCGCCGCAACTGGCCGGGGTGACGCGGCAGCTGATCACCTACACCCGCGCCGACGGGGTGCAGCTGTCGGGGACGCTGTATCTGCCGGCGGGCTATGACAAGGACCGCGACGGGCCGCTGCCGCTGGTGATGTGGGCCTATCCGGCCGAGTTCACCGACGCCGCCGTGGCCGGGCAGGTGGTCGACACCGCCAACCGCTTCGTGCGGCCCGGCGGCTCCAGCCATCTGTTCCTGCTGACCCAGGGCTATGCGGTGCTGGACGATCCCTCGATGCCGATCGTCGGCGTCGACGGGGCCGAGCCGAACGACACCTATATCGAACAGCTGCGCGCCTCGGCCGAGGCCGCGGTCGACGCGGTGGTGGAGATGGGGGTGGCGGACCGCGACCGCATCGCCGTCGGCGGGCACAGCTACGGCGCCTTCATGACCGCCAACCTGTTGGCCCACACGGACCTGTTCCGCACCGGCATCGCGCGCTCGGGCGCCTACAACCGGACCCTGACGCCGTTCGGCTTCCAGGCCGAGCAGCGCACCTACTGGGAGGCGACCGACACCTATACGGAGATGTCGCCTTTCACCTACGCCAACCGGGTCAATGAGCCGATCCTGCTCATCCACGGCGAGGCCGACGACAACTCGGGCACCTTCCCGGTGCAGTCGGAGCGCTTCTATGCGGCGCTGAAGGGCAACGGCGCCAATGTGCGCTACGTCGTGCTGCCGCTTGAGGCGCACGGCTATCGGGCGCGGGAGTCGGTCGGCCATACGCTGTGGGAGATGACCCGCTGGCTGGATCAGTATGTGAAGGACGCGCCGGCGCGGTGATCGGGGATCCCTCTCCCGGCGGGAGACGGCCTGAGCCTCCGGGAGCGAAGCGATCGGCAAGGCGAAGGGGTGAGGAACTGATGTCGGCGGAATATCTCCCGACCGTAGCCCCTCACCCTTTCGCGCCGCCAATCGCCCTCGCGGGCTCCTGGGCGCTCAAGCCCTCTCCCGATGGGAGAGGGTAGACCTAGCGCTTCTTCACCTCGCTCGCGTCGCCCGTGCCGCCGTCGGAGACGTCGCCGACGATGGGGTTTTCGGCCTGGACCCGGGGGCGGCTCTGGCGCCAGCTGTCGAAGTCGGACGAGAATTTCTCGCGCCGTTCGTTGCGCCAGTCGCTGTAGTCCCTGTCGAAGGCCGACAGCTGCTGCTGGCGCCAGTGCAGGTAGTCGGGTTCGAAATCGTGGTGCTCGTGGCTCTGGCCGCCCATGCCCCGGCCGGAGCCTTCCCAGATCTGGCCGCCGGGGGCGTAGCCGTGGTCGGCGTATCCCTGGCCGCCGTAGCCCTGGCTGCTCCAGGTCGGGCCGCCGTAGCCGGGGTCCGTCCGGGAGCCGTAGCCGGCGGCCGGGCCGCGCGCGCCGTAACCCTCATCGAAGCGGGAGCCGCCGTAGTCCCGGCCGTACTGGGGTCCGCCGCCGTAGGACCGGGCCCCGGTCGCATAGCCGCCGGGGCCGGCGTAGCTGCCGCCCTCGCCGGTCCAGCCGCCCGAGGCGCCCTGGTCATAGCGGCCGCGTTGGTAATTCTCCTGGGTCCAGGCGCCGGCGGGACCGGAGGGCTGGCGGCCGTATTCCCGTTCCTCGCGGCGGAAGGCCTCGGCGGTGCGACCGCCGTCGCCGCCGCCCCAAGTGCGGTACTCGTCGGGCCGACGGTCGCGGGCCTCCCAGCGGCCCTCGTCGCGGTCGCGCTCGGGGCGGTGCGGGTCGTCGTGATGGCGGAAGGGATTCTGCATCTCGGTTCTCCTCTGAAGGGAGACTGGAAAACCGGTGCGCGCGGGCGAGGTTCCTGTTCGCGTCCGGCCTCACGAAGGTGTCAGCGCCGGTCGTGACGGTGCAACATTCCTGTTGCGCGCGCGTAGCTTATCTGACCACGGTCGTGGTTCATCGGCAGCGGGAGCGGCATGGCCTTCGACGAGATGTCAGGAGATGCGGCCGCCTATGGGGCGGACGTGCGGGAGAGCTACCGGGGGCTGGCGCGCTGGCTGGCCGAGGCGCCCGAGGGCCTGCTGCAATCCCGCTCGCGCCAGGCTGAGCTGTTCTTCCGCCGCATGGGCATCACCTTCGCGGTCTATGGCGACGCGGAATCGAGCGAGCGGCTGATCCCGTTCGACGTGGCGCCCCGCATCATCGGCGCCGCCGAATGGGCCGGGCTGGAGGCGGGGCTGGTTCAGCGGGTCGCCGCCATCAACCTGTTCCTCGCCGACATCTACGGGCCGCAGGAGTGTCTGAAGGCGGGGGTGCTGCCGGCCGAGCTGGTGCTGACCAATCCGCACTACTGCCCGGAGATGCAGGGCCGCCGGCCCCCGCGCGGCGTGTGGGTGCAGATCGCCGGGGTCGATCTGGTGCGCACCGGCGAGGACGACTTCTATGTGCTGGAGGACAATTGCCGCACGCCGTCCGGAGTCTCC
>JBGTSL010000024.1:0-11737 GCA_041940325.1 Brevundimonas sp. | reverse complement strand
ACCGGGATGTCCCGCGAGGTCCCCGCGACGACGGCCCGCCCGCCGACGTTGAACTCCGTCGACGCGCCGCCGTCGAACTTCAGCAGCTCCTCGTAGCCGCTCGCCTCGGCCCAGCGCACGAGGTCGCGGACGTCGAGCGACGAGGTGGCCCCGAAGAACAGGCGTCGGGTCTCGCGGTCGAACAGCACGACCGCGTGGTTCAGCGTTTGGTTCGTGTACGGGTCGTCGGCGTAGTCGGCCGCGTTCGACGGGTTGCTCTGCCCGTTCAGGATCAGCACCATGCCGTAGATATGAAAGAAGGGCAGCACCGCGACGACGCGCGAGGGGGCCATGCCGGTGGCGCGGTCGCTCATGATGCTGAAAAGGTGGCTCTTCCCCGCCGGTTCCTCAAGCGGCGCCGCTTCGATTCCGCAGGATGTAAACGGAGACGCTCAGGCAAGCGGAACAGGGGCGAAACGAATCAGGACCGAATCACCGACACGGCCCGATTCGGGATTTGTTCTCCACAAGATATTGTATCTTAAAGCGGATTAACCACAACAGCGGAGACGGCTTGCGGCGTGTCTGAATGGGCGCGTCCGGCGAAGCCGCGATTTTACCGTTCCGCCCAGCTTCCCCCGCGGGCCGCGACCCGCTAGGTCAGCCGGCGATGGCCCCGTAGCTCAGCTGCATAGAGCAAGGCTTTCCTAAAGCCGAGGTCGCAGGTTGGAGTCCTGCCGGGGTCGCCACCTCACCGCCATTTCGAGCCTTCGCCGTGCTTGCCGACGCTGCTGAACTCCGGCGGCGCAGCCTTGTGGACGTACTGTTCGGCCACCAGCCAGCCCTTCAGCGGCCGCAGCACGCCGAGGCAGGCGAGGGTCAGCAGCGGCATGGTCACCGCCATATGCACCCAGACCGGGGGGTGGACGCTGAATTCGAACCACATGAACAGGGCCATGCCGACCACGCCGACCAGGCTCATGCCGAAGAAGGCCGGGCCGTCCGCCGGCTCGGCGAAGCCGTAGTCGAGGCCGCATTCCGGGCAGGCGTCGCGGATGGTCAGATAGCCCTTGAACACCGGTCCCTCGCCGCAGCGCGGGCAGCGCCCGCGCAGGCCGGTCCTCAGGGCGCCCAGACGGGGGAAGTCGGAAGGGGGAGGGCTCATCGGGCCGATGTCGGGGCTCGAGGCCGTCAGGGCAAGGGCCGCGCGGCGCCTGCGGCGTCACGTCCCGTCACTGGCCGCTCCCGGCGGCTGTGCTACAACCTTGGCGCGCCACTGGGGAGGAACACCATGGGTCTGATGGTCATGATGGCATCGGCGGCGGCCGGTCTGGCCGCCCAGGCGGCGACGCCGACCATCGACATCCGCTGCGAAATGCGCGCCGAGGTTCGTCCGCTGACCGCCCTCGACACCTCGACCGGGCGGCGCCGGACCTGGCGGCCGCGCGAAGCGATCGCCATGGTCGACGGCTATTCTCGGCATGGTTGGGGGTTCGAGGACGGCGAATCCGTCCTCGAACGGGTGTTCTACCTCTCGATCTCGCCGGACGACGAGACCGGCCAGATCGAGTTTGATGAGAAGTTCGCCTGGATGGCGGGCGGCTACCGCTTCTCCGCGCCAACGCGGCTCTATCCGGACAAGATCGAACTTGAGTTTGCGAGCCGCGCCGGAGCGCTGGTGATCGACCGGACCAATGGCCGCATGCGCATGACCATCGAGGAGGACGACATCCGCGAGGGCCCCACGCCGGAGGGCACGGCCGTGCGGATCGAGGTGACCGGCCGCTGCCGTGAATTCCGCCCTGACGACAGGCTGTTCTGACCGGCGGAACAGCCGCGGCCCGCGGGTCGTTTCAGTCGCCCCCGGAGCGACGACGATGACCGAGACCCTCAGCCCCGCCCTGCCGGACGATGTCGAGGCCCTGATCGACCGGGTGCTGAAGGAAGCCTGCGAGCGGGGCCTGACCCTGGCCACGGCCGAGAGCTGCACCGGCGGGCTGATCGCCTCGGTCCTCACCGATGTCGAAGGCCGCTCCCACGCCTTCGAGCGCGGCTATGTCGTCTACACCAACGACGCCAAGGCGGAGGAGGTGGCGGTGCCCTCCCGACTGATCGACCGGCACGGCGCGGTGTCGGAGCCGGTCGCGCGGGCCATGGCCGAGGGGGCGCTGCGCTGCTCGGGCGCCAGCGTCGCGGTCGCCGTGACCGGTTTCGCGGGCGCCGCCGGGGCTGACGACGAGCCGGGCCTTGTCCATTTCGCCGTCTCCGCGGCGGGGGCTCCGACGGCGCACGAGGAGCACCATTTCGGCGACATCGGGCGCGGCCCGGTGCGGCTGGAATGCCTGAGGGTGGCCCTGCGGATGATGGAGCGGGCGGTCACCAACCGTTAACCGCGTTGAAAGGCGACGCGCGCGAGGGTGCGCGCGCATGTCCGGGGCCCCGTCAAAGCGCATCCTGCGAACCACCGTCGCCGCCGCCGCGGCCGGCGCGGTCGCCTTCGCGCCCCTGGCGCCGCTGGCCCAGGAGGCCGGAACCGCCCCGCTCGAGCCCGTCACCATCCGCATCGGGGCCAATGCCGGGTTCACCCGTCTGGAGTTCGCCGGGGTGGTCGGGTCCCGCGCCCGGGTCCGCCGCGAGGGCGACCGGGTCATCGTCCGCATCGGCTCCACCGCCGCCCCCGACGTGTCCCGCCTGAAGGTCGATCCGCCCAAGGGCGTCGTGAAGGTCGAGACCCGCGCCGTGACGGGCGCGACCGAGCTGGTCCTCACCCTGGCCGAGGGCGCCGACGCCCGTTCGGGCAGCGCCGATGGCGCGGTCTACCTCAATCTCTACGCCGAGGCTCCGCCGGCGCGGACCGACTCCGCCGCGTCCGCCGCGCCTGCGGTGCCGGTGATCGCCCAGGCCTCGGCCGACAAGGTCAGCCTGTCGTTCCGGTGGCCCGGCGCCGTCGGAGCGGCCGTGTTCCGGCGTGGCGAGGCGGTGTGGATCGTCTTCGACACGCCGGCCCGTCTAGATCTGTCAGACGCCGCGGAGCTCGGACCCGCCACCGACGTGCACTGGACGGCCGGGCCGGACCACGTCGCCGTCCGCATCGCGGCGCCCGCCGCAGCGCCGGTTTCCGCCGCCGCCGACGGCTCGACCTGGGCGGTCGCCATCGGCGGCCCTCCGGTGGCCGTGGCCGGCGTGCGGGTCGACCGCGACGACGCCGGCAAGCCGGCTCTCGTCGCCCGCATGGCCGGAGCCACCAAAGCCGTCTGGCTGACCGATCCGCTGGTCGGCGACCGCTTCGCCGCCGTCACCGCCCTCGCACCCGGCAAGGGCTTCGCGGACCGCCGCAAGACCGTGGACCTGGCCCTGCTGCCGACCGCCCACGGCCTGGCCATCGAGACGGCGGCGACCGACCTCGCCGTGCACGCCGACGGCGACCTGGTCACCCTCAGCCGGCCCGGCGGCCTGACCCTGTCGCCGCCCTCCGCGGGACTGGACGCGGCGCCGGCCGGCGGCGGGGCCCCGGTCAAGGCCCGTCATCCCGGCCTGATCCTCGGCGAATGGGCCGATGTCGGACACGCCGGCTTTCCGGCCCGCTATCGCCAGCTTCAGAACGCGGCCGCCGCCGAGGCCATGGCCGCCGGCGATGATCCCCGCGCCCCGATCGAGGCGCGGCTCGCCTTCGCCCGGTTTCTCGTCGGATCAGGGCTCGGCTACGAGGCCGTCGGGGTGCTCAACGCTATCGTGGCCAAGGCCCCCAATATGGCCGGGGAGCCGGAACTGCGCGGTCTGCGCGGCGCCGCCCGGGCCTCGATCGGCCGCTTCGAGGAGGCCCAGGGCGATTTCGCCTCGGCCGCCGTGGCCGGTGATCCCGCGTCCGCCGTGTGGCGCGGATACATGGCTTCGGCGCGGGGCGACCACGCCGGGGCCCGGCAGGCCTTCGCGGCGGGAGCCAGGGCCGTCGACGCCTTCCCGCCCGCCTGGCGCGCCCGCTTCGGCGCCGCCCACGCCCTGTCTGCGCTGGAGACCGGCGATCTCGACGCCGCCCGCGCCCTGCTCGCCTACAGCTTCAGCCACGAGGCCCCGGCCGCCGACCAGCTGACCGCGCGCTTGGTCCAGGCGCGACTGTTCGAACTCGACGGCCAGTCCGATCGCGCCCTGGCGATCTACACCGTCGTCGGGCGGGCTCCGTCGGACGCCATCGCCGTCCCGGCGAAACTGGCCGTCGTACGCCTGTCGCTGGACAAGGGCGTCATGAAGCCCGCCGACGCCGCCGCCGCCCTGGAGAGCCTGCGCTGGCGCTGGCGCGGCGACGCCACGGAACTGGCCGTGATCCGGCAGCTGGGCCAGCTCTACCTCTCCCAGGGGCTCTACCGGGAAGCCCTGACCGCGCTGAAGGGCGCCGGCCCCGGGCTCAGCCGTCTCGCGGGCGCCGCCGACATCCAGGCCGATCTCGGTCAGGCCTTCCGCATGCTGTTCCTCGAAGGCGGCGCCGACGGCCTGCAGCCGGTTCAGGCGCTCGGCCTGTTCTACGATTTCCGCGAACTGACCCCGATCGGCGCGGACGGCGACGAGATGGTTCGCCGCCTGGCCCGGCGGCTCGTCGACGTCGACCTGCTCGATCAGGCCGCCGAACTGCTGAAATACCAGGTCGACAACCGGCTGGACGGCGTGGCCAAGGCCCAGGTCGCCACCGATCTCGCCACCGTCTATCTGATGGATCGTCAGCCGGAGGCCGCCCTGCAGGCCATCTGGACCTCGCGCACCACCCTGCTGCCGTCCGCCCTCAACGCCGAGCGGCGGGCGCTGGAGGCGCGGGCCCTGGCCGGGCTCGGCCGCTACGATCACGCCCTCGAGGTGCTGGGGTCGGATTCCAGCCCGGAGGCCCGCGAGGTCCGCGCCGAGGTGCTTTGGAAGCAGGAGAAATGGTCCGAGGCCGCCGCCCTGTACGAGGGCCGCCTCGGCGACCGCTTCAAGGATCCGACCGCCCTGACCGCGGACGAGGAGGCCCGGCTGATCCGCGCCGGCGTCGGCTATTCGCTGGGCCGGGACGCCGGCGCCCTCGCGCGGCTGTCGCGAAACTACCGGTCGTTCATTGCAGGCGCGCGGTCCAGACCGGCCCTTTCGGTCGCGCTGGACCCCGGGGTGGGCGAGGGGGCGTCCGCTGCGGACTTCGCCGCCCTGGCCGCCTCGGCCGACACCTTCGCCGGCTGGGTGGCGACCATGAAGACCGAGCTCAGACGGAAAACGGGCGGAGACCGACCCGCGGCCCCCGCCCGTCCTCAAGCTGCGGCGGCGGCGGCCCCTGAAAGGCCCGCCGCCTGATCCGCCTTACTTGTTGACCGCATCCTTGAGCGGCTTCGACACGCGGAAGCGCACGGCCTTGGAGGCGGCGATCTTGATCGTCGCGCCGGTGGCCGGGTTGCGGCCCTCGCGGGCGGCGCGGGCGGCGGTGTCGAACACGCCGAGGTTCGAGATGCGCACGTCGCCGCCCGACTTCAGGGACTTGTGGATGTTCTCGACGATGGCCGTCAGAACCTTGCCGGCGTCGGCTTGCGAGACGCCCGCGTCCTTGGCGACGGCGGCGATGAGTTCGGCTTGAGTGGTCATTGTGGGTCGTTTCCCGATTGAAGCTCGCCCCGCGATTCAGGGGCGATGACGGACGGATTGACGCCGCTTTTTCTTCCCTTGGCAAGCGACTTTGCCTGCCAAAGGCCCACGGGGTGGGGATTTATCCGCCGCCGGCCGCTCTCTGGAAGCTCTCCACGAGGCTGCCCGCGACCAGTCTCCAGCCGTCGACGAGCACGAAAAAGATCAGCTTGAACGGCAGGGAAATCACCACCGGAGGGAGCATCATCATGCCCATCGACATGAGCACGCTGGCGACCACCAGATCGATCACAAGGAACGGAACGAAAAGGAGAAATCCGATCTCGAAGGCGCGCTTCAACTCGCTGATCATGAAGGCGGGCGTGACCACCCGCAGCGGCAGGTCGGCGAGCGGCGTGGCGGCCTCCACATTGGACAGGCGGGTGAACAGGGCGAGGTCGTCGCGATCGACCTGGCCGAGCATGAAAGTCTTCACAGGTTCCGAGGCCGCGTCGAAGGCCTGGGGCAGCTCCATCTGCTGGTCCAGCAGGGGGCGGATGCCCGAATCATAAGCGTCCTGCCAGGTCGGAGCCATGACGATGGCGCTCAGAAACAGGGCCAGGGACACCAGAACGGCGTTGGGCGGCGCCTGCTGCATGCCCAGGGCGGTGCGCAGCAGCGACAGGACCACCACGATGCGTACGAAGCTGGTGGTCATGATCACGATCGACGGCGCCAGCGACAGCACGGTCATCAGCCCGACCAGCTGGACCACCCGTTCGGTCAGACCCGCGCCGGTGCCCAGATCGACGTTGATGGCCGCCCCCGGACCGCCTGCCGCGGCGACATCCTGCGCCAGCGCCGCCAGCGGCCACACCAGGCACAGGGCGGTGGTGATCAGCGACAGCAGCGCCGCCCGCTTCAGTTCGGCCCGGCTGGGCAGGACGAAGACGCCTTTCAGGACGCTTCCGGCGGTCACGCGTCCGCTCCCGGCCCGCGCGGTTCGATCAATTCCCGGCCCTCGCCGAGGATCAGCAGCCGCTCCTCGTCGTCGATCCGGACCAGAACCAGCCGCCGGGCCGGGTCCAGCACCAGGGTCTCGACCACGGCCATGCGCCGCTCGCCCCGCTCGGCGCTGAGCCGGGCCATGATCTGCGGCGCATAGCGGCGGGCCGCCCAGGCGGCCAGGCCGATGATGCCGAGGGTGAAGGCCAGGGCGAACAGCGCCCGCAGCAGATCGAGGAAATTCATGCGACAGCCCCGCCGGCGCAGCATGTCCGGCCCCCGCAGCCTTTCCGATCATGGTTAATGAGCCGTTGAGATAACTCCGCATTAACCATGCAGGCGGCAGTTTCTGCCCATCGAACCGTGGGCGAATCGCGCCCCGGCCGCAGAGGGGAGGAGACGCCCTTGGCCATTACGGACCTGCCGCTGCTCAGCCAGATCAAGGGCCGCCTGACCTGGCTGGACGAACGCCAGCGTGTCATCGCCGAGAACGTCGCCAACGCGGACACCCCCGGCTACGTCGGCCGCGACCTGAACCAGCCTGCGGATTTCGCGGCCGCCCTGCGCGGCGGCGGCGGCCTGCGGATGGCCCGCACCAGCGCCCTGCACATCGCCCCCGCCGCGCCGGCCGCGCGCTTCGAGGCGCACAAGGCCCCGGACTCCGAAACCACGCTCGACGGCAATTCCGTCGTGGTCGAGGAGCAGATGCTGAAGATGGCCGAGAGCCGCATGGCCTACGACGCCGCCATCGGCCTCTACCAGAAGTCCATGCAGATGCTGCGTCTGGCGGCCAAGCCGCCGGGCCGCTGAGGAATAGCCGATGACCGATCCCGTCCCGCCCCGGAACAGCGCCATGACCGTCGCCGCCAGCGCGCTCAAGGCCCAGCAGTCGCGCATGCGGGTCATCGCCGAGAACATCGCCAACGCCCAGTCGACGGCCGACGTCGCCGGCGGCCAGCCCTATCGCCGCCAGATTCCGGTCTTCCAGGCGCGCGAGATCGACGGCGCCACCGGCGTCACCCTCGCCGAGGTCCGGCCGGACATGGGCGATTTCCGCTCCGAATACGATCCGTCGCATCCCGCCGCCAACGCCGAGGGCTATGTGCTGCGGCCCAACGTCGACACCCTGGTCGAGGCCATGGACATGCGCGAGGCCCAGCGCGCCTACGAAGCCAATCTCAACGTCATCGAGACCGCGCGCTCGATGGACGCCCGCACCCTCGACCTGCTGAAGAAGTAGAGGCTGAGCGATGAACCCCTTGATGGCGGCCAAGGCCTATCAGGCGATCCAGGGCGGGGCCACGCCGGCGTCGCCGACGGCCGCGCCGGCCCAGTCCGGCTTCGCCGACCTGCTCAGCAATGTCATGGGCGACATGACCCAGACCTCCCGGGCCGCCGAGACCCAGATGACCGCCATGGTCCAGGGCCAGGGCAGTCTGATCGACGTGGTCACCGCCGTGTCCTCGGCCGAGGCCTCGCTGGAAACCGTCATGGCGGTCCGCGACCAGGTCATCTCCGCCTATCAGGAGATCATGCGGATGCCGATCTGACGGCGCGGGGCGGGGCGCGCACCTTACCGCGAATTCATCTGTCCTGATGCATCCGGCGGGCGACGAGGCGGCCTCCAGTCAGGACCCAAGCCCGGAGCCTCCATGTCCCGCCTGACCCTCGCCGCCGCCGCCGCTCTCCTCGCCGCCTGCCTGCCGGCCGTCGCCGCCGCTCAGCCCGCGCCCCGGCCCGTCACCGTCGTCCGGGCCGGAAACCTGTTCGATTCCGAAGCCGGCCGCATGGTCGGCCCGCGCGACATCCTGATCCGCGGCGATCGGGTCGCCGAGGTCGGCGAGGCGGTGGCGATCCCCGAAGGCGCGACCGTGCTCGACCTCAGCGGCTGCTCGGTCCTGCCCGGTCTGATCGACGGCCACACCCATATCCTGACCGAACAGCGCTTCGGCGAGGGTCTGTCTGTCACCGCCGCGCGGGATCAGGCTGTCGACGGCGACATCGACCGCACCCTGCTCGCGGCCGCGCGGGCGCGGGCGTATCTCGAAGCCGGCTTCACCACGATCCGCGACCTCGGCAACTCGGGGCGCTACCTCGACCTGATCCTCGACCGAGGCATCGAGCGCGGTCATGTGCCGGGCCCCCGCATCTACGGGGCCGGTCCCGGCCTCGCTCCGGCCGGTGGGCAACTGGAGCCCCAGCCCGCCGATCCGCATCATCTGGTCGCATCGGAATACCGGATCGTCGTCAGCCCCGATGACGCCCGTGCGGCGGTGCGCGAGGCCGTCGCCCGCGGCGCCGAAGTCATCAAGATCTATCCCGAGGCCAGCCCGCAGCGCACCCGTCTGTCGGTCGCCGAGATCGCCGCCATCGTCTCCGAGGCGCGCCGGCACAATATCCCCGTCGCCGCCCACGCCACTTATGACGCGGCCATCCGCGAGGCGGTCGAGGCGGGGGTGACCTCGATCGAGCACGGCTATGAGGTCTCCGACGACACCCTGCGCCTGATGGCGGCGAAGGGCGTCTGGCTGGTGCCCACCGACCCGTCGGTGGACATGGCGCTGGACTTCACCACCAACTGGCCCGTCCAGCCGCCCCGCGAGGAGGTGGAGCGTCATCTCCAGCAGGGCCGCGAACGGCTGATGCGGTCGCACCGCCTCGGCGTCCGCATCGCGCTCGGCTCCGACCTCTACTTCCCCTATTCGCCCGGCCGCGGCGCGGGTTCGCGCGGCACGATGGACGGCTATGTCGAGGCGGGGCTGACGCCGGCCGAGGCGCTCCAGACCGCGACCTGGGAAGCGGGCCGGATGATCGGCGACGACGGTCTGGGAGTCGTTCGCCCGCGCGCCTGGGCCGATCTGGTGGCGGTGGAGGGCGATCCGACCCAGGGGCTCGCGCCGCTGCGCTCCCCGCGCCTGGTGATGAAGGCGGGCCGGGTCGCGGCCGGCGACGCCGACGCCTGCGGGGGATAGGGAACAGGCGCGCGCCCCCGGCGCTTTCCCCGCGGAACGCTCCGGAGGCCGCCATGCTCAAGGCTCACAATTCGTCCGCCATCGTGGCCGTCGGCGATCTCGACCGCGCCCGCCGGTTCTACGGCGAAACACTCGGCCTCCAGCAGACCGGCGGCGGCGATGACCAGCCGCTGACGTTCAGCACCGGCGACACGACGCTGGTGGTCTATCCGTCGGAGTTCGCCGGAACCAACCGGGCCAACGCCGTCGTCTGGGGCGTGGGCGGTGACCTGAAGGCGATCGTCGCCGACCTGCGCGGCAAGGGCGTCTCGTTCGAGCGCTACGACATGGAGGGCGCGGACTTCGTCGACGGCGTCCACTGGTTCGGCGACTTCGGCGCCGCCTGGTTCAGGGACCCGGACGGCAACATCCTGCACCTGAACAACGGCGACTAGCCTTCCAGCGAGACCACCGGCTGCGTTGCGGCCACGGGCCGCCGCGACCGCCCCTTCAGCCAGGCGCGGATGCGCGACTGGATCGGGTTGTCGATCATGAAGTGGAAGGCGAAGGCGAAGGCGAAGGCCGCGATGACGCCCGCGCCCCAGAGCGCCCATTGCACCGGCAGCGGCGCGCCGAAGCGGGCGATGGCGACATTGGCCACGCCGAACCAGGCGATCCGCACCACCTCGTTGGTGATGAACATCGAGAACGAGACCTGGGCGGCCTTCTCGACCCATTTCGACGGCCGCGGGGTCGGCGTCGCCCCGGCCGCGAGGATGATGGTCGAGATGCAGGCCAGCGAGATCAGCGCGTGCTTGTCGAAAGACTGCACGAAGGCCAGCAGCAGCGCCGCGCCGATCCCGGCCCAGCCGGCCAGTTTCGGGCTGACCCAGACCTTCTGCGCGAACCAGGCCAGCGCCATGCCCAGCGCGAACAGCGGCAGGGCCCGGATGAAGCCGTAGCCCATCGGCATCTGGTAGACCGGATAGCCGAGCAGGGCCCAGGTCAGCTGGTTGGCCAGCAGATAGCCGCCGACGCCCAGCGCCAGCACGCTCCACGGCCCCAGCCGGGCGATGCCCTTCAGCAGCCACGGGAAGGCGAGGTAGCAGCCGATCAGGGCCGAGATCGACCAGCTCGGCGCGTTCCAGCCGAGGCCGCCCGGGACGCCGAACGCCTGGGTCAGGGTCAGCTGGGCCGGCAGCTGGTCCCAGCGGAACCACTCGGGGGCCCGCGGCGAAAAGCCCAGCAGACCCCCGCCGACGATCAGCACGACGAGGCTCAGCCCCATGATCAGGTGGGCCGGCAGTACGCGCAGATAGCGTTTGAGGAAGAAGTCGCCGCTCGACATCCGGCCGCCGGCGACGGAGGCGCCGTAGACCCGCATCAGCACATAGCCGCTGTCGATCAGGAAGAAGTTGGTCAGCAGGAACCCGCCCCGCTCGAACACCGGATGCCAGCTCTCGGCCAGGGCGACCGGCCCCGCGGCCTGGAAGTGATGCAGGATGATCAGACCGGCCACGATGAAACGCAGCGCGTCAAGCCAGCCGCCCCTGACGATGGGAACTGTCTCATTCCGGGTCGAAATCGCCGTCCAGGCCATCGGAAAAGCCTCCTTCGAGGCGAATTCCGCAAGGATCGGACCGCGATCAGGCCGGGGACGCCTCGAGGCCGACGGGGTGGTGGCCGGCGGGCGCGCCGGCCAGCACGCTGCGGATCTGCGCCGCCAGCGCCGCCCGCTCGTACGGCTTCTCGATCAGGGCGAACTCATGCGACAGCCCCTGCACGGCGTCGCCGAGATAGCCCGAGGTCAGCAGGACCTTCAGCGCCGGCCGCATGGCCTGCGCCCGCCGCGCCAGCTCGATGCCGTTCAGCCCGCCGGGCATGACCACGTCCGAGAACAGCAGGTCGTAGCTCTGTTCGCCGGCAAGCCGGTGCAGGGCCCCCGCCGCATCCGCCGCGACCTCGCAGCGGTAGCCGAGCCCGTTCAGCATATCGAGGCAGACGCTCAGTACGGCCGGGTCGTCCTCGACGATCAGGATCCGTTCCGATCCGGTCTCGGCGTCCACGGCCTGGCCGGGAGCCGGGGCCTCGGCGGGCTGTTCGTCGGTCAACGGCAGGGTCAGGGTGAAGGCGGCGCCTTCGCCGGGCGTGGTGTCGACCTCGACCCGGCCGCCGGACTGGGCCACGAAGCCATAGACCTGCGACAGCCCGAGACCGGAGCCCCG
>JBGTSL010000023.1:0-11814 GCA_041940325.1 Brevundimonas sp. | reverse complement strand
CACGCCCCACTGGTCGAAGCTGTTGATGTCCCAGATGACGCCTTCGACGAAGGTCTTGTGCTCATAGAGGGCGATCAGGGCCCCGACCGCCTCGGGCGTCAGGGCGTCCATCAGCAGGGTCGTCGAGGGGCGGTCGCCGGGGAAGGTCCTGTGCGGGGCCAGCCGGTCGGCCCCGGCCGCGTCGGCCCCGGCCGCCAGCAGTTCGGCGCGGGCCTCGGCCTCCGTCTTGCCGACCATCAGCGCCTGGGCCTGGGCCAGGGCGTTGGACCACAGCGGGGCGTCGCCCTGACGATCGTCCAGCGACGCCTCCGAGGTGTGCCGCACGACGATGAACTCGGCCGGGACCACCTGCGGGCCCTGATGGATCTGCTGGAAGAAGGCGTGCTGGCCGTTGGTGCCGGGTTCGCCGAAGACGATCGGGCCCGTGGCGGTGTCGACCGGCGATCCGTCGCGCTTCACCCGCTTGCCGTTGGACTCCATCTCCAGCTGCTGCAGGAAGGCGGGCAGGCGGCGCAGACCGTGGGCGTAGGGCGCGACGGTGCGGGCGTGACGGCCCAGTCCCTCGACGTTGAACACCTGCGCCAGCGCCAGCAGCACCGGGACGTTCTTTTCAAGGTCCGCCTCGAGGAAATGCTCGTCCATGGCCCGGGCCCCCGCCAGCACCCGCTCGAACACCTCCCAGCCCAGCGCCACGGCGACCGACAGGCTGACCGCCGACCACAGCGAATAGCGGCCGCCGACCCAGTCGCGGAAGCCGAAGGTGCGGCCGCAGCCCCAGGCCTCGGCCTTGTCCGGCGCGGCCGTGACGCCGACGAGGTGCCGGACCAGCCGCTTCGGCGACAGGCTTTCGGCCAGCCAGGCCTTGGCCAGGTCGGCGTTGGCCAGGGTTTCCTGGGTGGTGAAGGTCTTGGACACGACGACGACCAGGGTGGTCTCGGGGTCCAGCCCCGCTAGCGCCTCGCCCATGTCGCGCGGGTCGATATTGGCCACGAAGCGCAGGTCGACGGTCGGCTCCAGCGGGCGCAGGGCGTCCCACAGCAGGCGCGGCCCCAGGTCGGAGCCGCCGATGCCAATGTGGACGATGGCGGTGAACGGCTGTCTGGCCCCGCCGGTCTCGGCGCCGGAGCCGATGTCGGTCGCGAACCGGGCCATCTCCGCCCGCGTCGCCGCCACCTCTTCCGACACCGGCTCTCCGAGAGCGCGGAAGTCGGCGTCCTCGGCGGCGCGCAGGGCGGGGTGCAGCACCGCCCGGCCTTCGGTGTCGTTGACCGCCTCGCCGCCGAACAGGGCCGCGCGGCGGCCCTCAAGGTCGCAGGCCCGGGCCAGGTCCAGCGCCGCCTCGAACCCCTCGGCGGTCCAGCTCTGCTTCGAAAGGTCGAGGTACAGGCCCGCCGCCTCGACGCCCATCCGGCCTATCCGCCCCGGGTCGGTCGCGAACTGATGGACGATGCGCGCGCCGGCGTCCTTGCGGGCGACGGCGCGAAGCATCTCCAGGGCCTGGGAACGGGCGGTCATGGGCGGACTCTGCGGGAGGAGGGTAAACCCTCGTTTACGGGTGGGGCGTAAGCCGGTTCAACGCCGAAACCATGATTCGGCCCAACATTATGAGGTCCGCCATGTCCTGCGGCGTCGCCCTGGCCGTCTCCCTGCTGCTCTCCGACCCGAACGTGGCCATGGCTGCGGCCCAGCCCCCGGCGGCCGCCGAGGCGCCGGTTTCGGTCGCCGGCGAACCACTGTTCGCGGACATTGTCGCCCGTTCGGGCGCCCTGAAGGGCGTGGTCGACGCCTGGATCGCCGCTGGACACGCTGACCGTCCCGACTTCTGGACCGGGGCCGAATTCACCGGGTTCAAGGCCCGGGCCGCCGATCTCGCCGCTCGCGACATGCAGGGTCACCTGATCCTCAAGGAGCGGGGCACGGACGGCGACCTGAAATGCATCCTGCGCGGCATCGCCGAGGATATTCCGGTCAAGGTCGCCGGCGTCGAGGCCGCGCCCACGCCGGCCGAACGGCGCGTGGCGCTGGACGAGCTGCAATATCTGCTGAACGACAACGTCGAGGTCATCACGGCCCCGCCGCAACCGGAAGTGTAGCCCTCTCCCAACGGGAGAAGGATCAGGGGAATCGGCTCTCCCTCACCCGTTCCGATTGCGATCGCTTTTCGAGCTTTGAGGCCCCGGTTAGTCTTTTCGAATGGCCGGCGCCCGCACCGCCTTCGCACGTAAGCAGCGCAAGGGCGCAGGGCCCGCCGAACGTGGCCTGTGGGCGCGCCTGCGCAGAGCCCAAGTCGACGGGCACAGGTTCCGCAGGCAGCACCCGGTGGGCCCCTACTTCACGGATTTCGCCTGCGAGCGGCTTAGGCTGATCATCGAGATCGACGGCGGAGTCCATCGGCTCGATGAGATCGTCCTGCGGGATCACCTGCGACAGACCGAGCTGGAAGCTCTCGGCTGGACCGTGCTCCGCTTCACCAATGATGAGGTCTTCGAGCATCCGGACCGGATTCCGGCCGCCATCCGTTCGCACGCGGCCGGCCTTGGCCTCTGACCCTTCTCCCGATGGGAGAAGGTGGCCGGGCGGAGCCCGGTCGGATGTGGGTCGGCTGTGTCAGTCGGCGTAAGCCGCCGCTCCGGTCGGCGAGGCGGCTTGCGCCGACTGCCGAAGATCGACCCTCACCCTTTCGCCTTGCCGATCGCTTCGCTCCCGGAGGCTCAAGCCCTCTCCCAACGGGAGAGGGTTCAGGAACCGACATCCTCCAGCGCCTCGACCACCACGCCTTGGGTCAGCAGCTGCGGGAGGATGCGCGGTTCGGCTTCGCCCGGCGTGTACAGCAGATAGAGCGGCACGCCCGAGCGGCCGTGCCGCTCCAGCTCGGCGGTGATGGCGTCGTCGCGCCGGGTCCAGTCGCCGACCAGATAGACGGCGTTGGCGGCGCGGAAGGCTTCGGCTGTCCGCGCCGAGGTCAGGGCGCCCGCCTCGTTGATCTTGCAGGTCACGCACCAGTCGGCGGTGAAATTGACCAGCACCGGCCGGCCCTCGGCCAGGGCCGCCTCGACCGCGCCCGGCGACCAGGCCGCGCTCACCGGGCCGCTCCCGGCCGAACCTGGCGTCGCCGGGGCCTCGGCCGGCAGGCGCGCCGCCATGACCGCGCCGGCGACGGCGAGGACCAGCGCGAGGAGTCCGGCCAGCGCCGCCAGCCGCCAGCGCCGGCCCAGCGCCCGCTCGGCCTGGGCGAGGCCCAGCAGCCATCCGGCGAGGGCCAGCAGGAGCGCGGCGATGAACAGCAGGCCCAGGGCGTCTCCGCCGGTCTGGCGGCTGAACACCCAGACCAGCCACAGCGCCGTGCCATACATCGGGAAGGCCAGCAGACCCTTGAGCCGCTCCATCCACGGACCGGGACGCGGCAGGCGCGACAACAGGCCGGGCGTCAGGCTGACGACCACGAAGGGCAGGGCCAGGCCCAGCCCCAGCATCAGGAACACCGCCAGCGCCATGGGCCACGGCATCAGCAGGGCCGCGCCGAGCGCGAAGGCCATGAAGGGGGCGGTGCAGGGCGCGGCGACCACGACGGCGAGGGCGCCGGTGAAGAAGGCCCCGACCCCGCCCGGCAGGCGCGCCAGCGGCCCCGATCCGGCCCCCTGCAGGCCCGCGCCGACATGGAACACGCCCGACAGGTTCAATCCGACCGCCAGCATCAGCAGGGCGAGGCCGGCGGTCACGGCCGGCGACTGCAGCTGGAAGCCCCACCCCGCCGCCTGACCCGCCGCGCGCAGGGCCAGCAGCAGGCCGGCCAGCAGCAGGAAGGTGGTCAGCACCCCGGCGAGGAAGGCCAACCCGTCCCGCCGGGCATGGGCCGGGTCGTGGGCCGAGGCCGTCAGGGCCGCCGCCTTCATCGCCAGGATCGGGAAGACACAGGGCATCAGGTTCAGGATCAGCCCGCCCAGAAGGGCGAACAGGGCGGCCTGGACGAAGCCGGCCGGCCCGGCGCCCACAGCGCCTTCCGGGGCCGCCGCCGGACCGTCCTGCGCCGGGGCCAGGTCGCCCGACCCCGTGGCACCCGGCAGGTCCGGGCCCGGTTCGGCGTGGATCTCGAAGGCGCCGCGGCCCGTCGCCAGCACGCCGGCGACCGGCGCTTGCAGGGCGCCGTCCGCCAGCCCGGTCCCGGCCTGCATCCGCAGCGTCAGCCCCTGCGGGCCCCAGGCGCCGCTCTGCGGGGCGGCGTGGCGGACGATCCCGCCCTCGAACGGGAAGAAATAGCTCGTCCCCGGGTCGCCCCCCGCCAGCGGGCCTCCGGCGGCGCTCAGCGTCAGCACGCCGTTCTCCAGCGACACGCGCGCCTCCACCCCGGCCGGGCGCGGCGCCGTCTCGATGATGCGCTGGATGGCCGCGCCGTGGCGATCGTCCAGCGGCGCCGCGCCGTCGCGCACCGGCAGGTCCAGCGTCAGGCCCAGCGTCTCCGGCACGCACATTTCGTCGCTGCACACGAAGAACAGCGCCTCGGCCCGCAACGCCAGCGTCGATCCGGGGCGCGCGTCGGCCGGAACCTCGACCGGGACCGGCAGATAGACCTCGCCCGAATAGCCGTAGTTCATCAGCCCGGAGAGCCGCTGGCGCTCGGGCAGGGGCCAGACGATCTCGCCCGCCCTCACGCCCGCCGGGAGGGTCCAGGTCAGGGTCGTCGCGCCGCCGGAGTCGCCCGGATTGCGCCAGTAGGTATGCCAGCCCGGCGCGATCTCCTGCCGCACCGCGACGATGGCGGTCGAGCCGGGCGCGGCCCACCGCGACATCGGGACCAGTTCGGCGGCGATGCGCTCGGTGCGCTGCACGCGCCCGTCCTGCGCCGCCGCGATCGACGGCGCGCACACCAGGGCGAGGAGGAAGAAAAGCTTGAGGAGACGGGTCACGGCGGCGACCTTAGCCGCGACGCCGGGTCCGCGTCACGCGGCGTGCTGTCCCATTCGGCCCGCTTCAGCGCGGCGCCGCGTCGACCAGCACCTCGGTCCGGCGCCGCATCGGCTCGCTGGTCCCCGCGGGGGTGGTGGAGCCGGACTCGCCGGCCGCCACCAGGCTGAACACCGGCGCGGGCCAGCCGGCGGCCTCGAGCGCCTCCCGGACCGCCACGGCGCGGCGCTCGGACAGGTCGAGGTTGGCGTCGGGGCCGCCGCGCGCGTCGGCGAGACCGATGACGCTCACCTTGCGGATGTCGCACGTCTGAAGCTGGGTGGCGGTCAGGCCGATGGCGTGCCGCGCCGCGTCGGTCAGGCCCGCCTCCCCGTCCCGGAAATAGACGTCGAACCGCTGCGGCGTGCAGACGCCCGGCTCCGCCACCAGATCGGTCCGATCCCATGGCGTTCCGGCGCATCCCGTCACCGCCAGCGCGCCCAGCAATACCGTCAGCCGCTTCATTCCAGCCCTCTCACGAAAAAGGGCGGCCCGCCTTCGACGAACCGCCCTGATCACTCACGAAAGTCCGGCGCGCCTAGTAGCGGCGCTGGCCGTTCTCCCAATAGCACTCGGTTTGACGGTTATCGTAGCAGTAGTAGTACCGGCCCTGGCTGTCGCGGTAGCGCTGCTGATTGGCCCGGTCCTGCTGCGAACCGCGGATCGCGCCGGCGGCGCCGCCCACGACCGCGCCGATGGCCGCGCCGGTCCCGGCGTTGCCGTCGCCGACGTTGTTGCCGATGATGGCGCCGGCGACAGCGCCGATGCCGGCGCCGATGGCGCCCTGGCGGACGGTTTCATTGGTGCCGCCGTACGGATCGCTGGCGCAAGCGGAAGCCAGCAGACCGGCGCCGGCGATCGCGATGATTGCCTTTTTCATGGGTATGTCCTTCATCCCTCGGGTTCGCCCCACGGGTGATAATGCTGGATAAGCGTGACGGTTCCAACGCTATGCTGTCTGTTGAGCCTGTATTAGGCTTTGCAGTACGCCGCGCAGGGGGCGCGGCCAGCTCCTCGCGGGGCGAGAGACGGGGGTTTCGTATGCGTTTTTCTCAACCGGTCCGCATGGCGGATGACGGCGATCACAGTCCCGTGTGGGCGCGCAGCAAGCGTCGGCGGGGCAATCCGGTCATCGGCGTGCTGATCACCCTGCTGGCCCTGTTCGGGGTGCTGACCGCCGCGCTCGGCATCAAGGAGAAGTCGCTGGCCGAGGGCGGGGCGATGATGGACGGCTGGATCTCCAGCGCCTGGACCAAGGTCCGGGGCGAGGCGCCCAAGGTCGCCGACCAGGCGGGCGAAGCGGCCGGCGAGGCTGCGGCCAAGGCGGGCGACGCGGCCCAGGCGGGCGCCGCCGCCGCTTCGGACGAGCTGAAGAAATAAACAGCCACGCTTGGGCGTCCCGGCCGGAACATCGCTCCGGGCGGGACGTTCGGGCGGCATGAGCGCAACCCTGACCCCGGCGGCCGAGCCTTCGACCGCGTCCGAGAGCCCGCCCGAAGCGGCGGATTCGGAGGCTTGCGTGCTGACCAGCCACGTGCCGCTGAGGCGCGTGATGATGCTGGTCAACCCCCTGTCCGGCAGCGTGGGACAGGGCGCGGCGCAGGAGGCGCAGGCCATCCTCGAGCGCTACGCCTGCGAGACCTCGGTGGAGACGCTGGAGGCGGGCCGGTTCGACGCCCAGATCGAGGCCGCCCTGGAAGCCCGCCCCGACGTGCTGTTCGTCCTCGCCGGCGACGGCACCGCCGGCACGATCGCCTCCCGGGCCGGGCCGGACGGGCCGCTGGTCGCGCCCCTGCCGGGGGGCACGATGAACATGCTGCCCAAGGCGCTCTACGGCTCGTCCGACTGGAAGGCGGCCCTGAAGGTCGCGCTGGAGGAGGGGGCGCCGCATGACGTGGCCGGCGGCGAGGTTTCGGACGGAGACACCACCCGGGCCTTCTTCTGCGCCGCCATCTTCGGGTCGCCGGCCCTCTGGGCGCCGGCCCGCGAGGCCATTCGCGTCGGCAAGCTCGGCCTGGCGTGGGCCTACGCCCGCCGCGCCCTGAAACGGGCCTTCACCGGCCAGATGCGTTTCGCCCTCGACGGCCAGCGGCCACGCCGGGCCGAGGCGCTGGTCCTGATCAGCCCGATGATCTCGAAGGCGATGGACGGGGACACGGGCCTGGAGGCGGCGGCCATGAACCCCGCCGACGCGGCGCAGGCCTTCCGCCTGGCCGCCCATGCCGTGCTCGACGACTGGCGGCAGGATCCGGCGGTCACCACCCGGGCGACGCAGCGGGTGGAGATTCGCGCCCGGTCGCGCATTCCGGCCGTCATCGACGGCGAACCCCTGTTGTTGCACCACGAGGCGAGGGTGCGCTTCATCGCCAAGGCCTTCCGGGCGCTGGCGCCGATCCCGGCGGCGGCGGAGGACAGCGTCTAGTGGGGCGAGTGCTGCAGTTCTCCGACGTGCATTTCGGCCGTGAACACCGGGACGCCTGCCATGCGGCGCTGGAATTCGCCCACGCCACGCCGAGCGACCTCGTCCTGATCACCGGCGACGTGACCCAGAAGGGACTGCCGGACGAGTTCGCGGCGGCCGGCGACTGGATCCGCAGCATGCCCGAGCCGACCTTCGTCATCGTCGGCAATCACGACGTGCCCTACTGGAGCCTGCCGGCGCGCCTGTTCCATCCGTGGCGGGCGTTCGAGCGGGCCATCGGCCACCCGGCGCACGATCATCAGTTCCTCAGCGACAGCGTCATGGTGCGCGGGGTGGTGACGGCGCGCGGCTGGCAGGCGCGGCTCAATTGGTCGAAGGGCGTCATCGATCTGGACCAGACCCGCAAGGCGGCCGAGGCCCTGCGTCAGGCCCCGGCGGGGGCGCTGCGCATCCTCGCCTGCCACCATCCGCTGATCGAGATGATCGGCGCCCCGATGACCGGCGAGGTCAAGCGCGGCGACGCGGCGGCGCACATCTTCGCCGAGGCCGGCGTCGACCTGATCGCGACCGGCCATGTGCACGTCCCGTTCGCCCTGCCGATCGAGCTGGGCGATCACTGCTCCTATGCGGTCGGCTGCGGGACGCTGTCGAACCGGGAGCGGGGCGCGCCGCCCAGCTTCAACCAGATCGACTGGGACGCGGACGAGATCGTGGTCACCGCCATCGCCTGGACCGGCGACCGCTTCGAGCCCGGACAGACCTGGCGTCTGCCGCGCCGCCAGGACACCCGGCGCCGGGCGACGGCGCCGGACCCGAACGTCCCAGGCGCACGCGAGCAGGCGGCCGGCTGAGCCCTCGCGGCCATGGGAAAGGGCCGCGGTCCACGACCACGGCCCTCTCGTCCGTCAGGTTGTCAGTCTAGATTCGCGTACCTCGTCGGCCCTGGATGAAGTGCACCACCAGCAGGATGAGGAAGATGACGAACAGCACCCAGGCGATGTTCATCGACAGGCCCGCGACGCCGCCCGCGCCGAGCGCGCCGGCGATGATCGCGAGGACGAGAAAGATAAGGGCCCACTTGAGCATGAGCGAACTCCCGGAACGTTGATCCAAAGGAGCGGCTCAAGACCGCCGCGCCTGCTGAATCAAACTCTCCGGGGCGATCCCCGTTCCGCCTCAGCGGCGTCCGCGGCCGTGCGACTTCTCGGTGAAGGCCGCCGCCACCATGGTCGCCAGCGCCGGATTGCGCAGGAAGATCCAGCCCCCGGCCAGGGCCGCGACCGTGCCGAGGATCGGCCGCTGGCGGAACAGCATATAGGCTCGTTCACCCAGCCCCATCGGCTCGTCGTCCTCGACCGCCTCCTCCTGGGCCTCGCGGCGCAGGAAGACCATCACCACGGCCAGCGAGACCAGCGCGAACAGCAGCATGGTCAGGGCGGCCGCGGCCAGCGGCACGACGACGAGGCACAGGGCGTAGAAGATCGTCGCCCCGAAGGCGACCACGGCGACCAGGGCCGCCCCGGCCGCCACGGCGGCGGCGACGGCCTTCCTCGCCAGCTTGCGGGCCAGCCCTCCGCCCAACATCAGCGGCGACGGCCGGCGAGCAGCATGCCGAGCACGACGCCGACGCCGAGCGCGATGGCGGTCGACTGCATCGGCCGCTCCTGCACCCGTTCGGTCAGATAGCGCTGGGCCTCGTCGATCCGCTCCGACGCTTCGTCGTAATACTCGCGACCGCGGACGCGGGCGGTGTCGTAATAGCCCCGGGCGCGTTCGCGCAGGACCTCGGACTGTTCGCGCAGGCGCGCCTCGGTCTCGGCCGCCTTGGCCCGGAGACGGGTCTCGGCCGCGGTGGCCTTCTCGCGCAGGGCGGCCTTTTCCTCGGCGCCGAGCGTCTTGAGGTCGTCCTTCAGGGTGTTGATGTCGTTCTTCACGGCTGTCCGTGCCGCCTTGGTCGTGGCCATGTGCGCGCTCCGCTCTGCAAGCTTGACGGTTAGATAGAGAACCCTGAGCCGGAACGCTACTCCGGCGTCGCGGTTCCGGCGGGAGAGGGGCTAGGGATTAAGGGGAAGCCTGTGCCTGTGTTGCAGAAACCGCTAACTTTCATTCCGATTTCCCGACCCTGACCCCGACCACGCCTAACCCCTAGCCCCCAGCCCCTGGACCCCAGCCCCTACCGCCCATGACCGACTGGCTGTTCCCGCCCGCCCCGACGCCGTCCCTGCCGATCGCCGGCCGGACCGAAAGGCTGCCCGTCCGCCGCATCCTCTGCGTCGGCCAGAACTACGCCGCCCATGCCCGCGAGATGGGCCATGAGCGCGCCGAGCCGTTCTTCTTCTCCAAGCCGGCCGACGCCGTGGTGACCGACGGCGGCGATCCCCGGTTCCCGACGGCGACGGCCGATCTGCATCATGAGGTCGAACTGGTCTGCGCCATCGGCGAGGACGGCGAGATCGCCGGCTGGGCCGTCGGCTGCGACCTGACCCGCCGCGATCTGCAGGCGGCGGCCAAGGCGAAGGGCCGCCCGTGGGACGCCGCCAAGGGGTTCGACCAGTCCGCCCCCTGCGGCGCCTTGACCCTCGGCCCGCTGCCGGACCCCGCCGCGCCGATCAGCCTGTCGATCAACGGCGAAACGCGCCAGTCGGGCCGGCTCGACGACATGGTCTGGGCGCCCGCCGAGATCCTCGCCAAGGCCCGGGCCCTGTGGGACGTCCGCCCCGGCGATCTGATCTTCACCGGCACGCCCGAGGGCGTCGGCCCGCTCCAGCCCGGAGACCGGGTCGAGGCGTTCATCGGCGGGCTCGAACCCCTGACCTTCACCCTGAGGCCGCGATGATCCTGCACGGCTACTGGCGCTCCGGCGCCGCCTACCGCGTCCGCATCGCCCTCGCGCTCAAGGGCCTGAACTATGACCAGCAGGGCGTCGATCTGCGCACCGGCGCGCAGCGCTCCGAGGCCTTCGTCGCCCTCAACCCGCAGGGCATGGTCCCGGCCCTCGAGGTCGACGGCGCCGTCCTGACCCAGAGCCCGGCCATCCTCGACTGGCTGGAGGAGACGCATACGGTTCCCCCCCTGCTGCCCGCCGGGCCGGTCGACCGCGCCCATGTCCGGGCCATGGCGGCCCTGATCGGCTGCGACGTCCACCCGCTCAACAACCTGCGCGTCGGCAAGGCCCTGCGCGAGACCTTCGGCGCCGACCAGGCCGCCGTCGACGCCTGGGCCGCCCGCTGGATCGTCCCCGGTTTCGCGGCGCTGGAGCGGCTGGTCGCGGTTCACGGCGACGGCTGGTGCTTCGGCGCCGCGCCGACGCTGGCCGACTGCTACCTGATCCCGCAGATCTATTCGGCCCGCCGCTTCAACGTCCCGCTCGAGGCCTTCCCGCGCCTGCTGGCCATCGACGCGGCCGCCTCGGACCATCCGGCCTTCGCCGCCGCCCACCCGGACAACCAGCCGGACGCAGACTGAGCGCGGTCAACGGGCACCTTCCCCCCGCCGTCATCCTCGGGCTCGACCCGAGGATCCGCTCCCGACCCGTAGCGGACTCGCGCAGGGATCAGCCTTCAACGACGCGGATCGGCCTCCGCTTCTGGTAAAGCCACAGGCCGAGGACAGCCAGTCCGCCAAACATTACGGCCTGCATGGCGAGGATCACCGGGACCATTATCAGCGGCAAGACAGCGAAGAGAACGCCTCCGCCGCCCTCTACCGGCTCGCCGTTCACGGTTGACGGAACTCCTGCGGCCAGCGAGACCAGCGCGACAAGGCCGAACAGCGGGACGAATATCGCTGCGGCCCCCACGAAGTATCCGGCCGCCACCAGCTTGAAGGCTCCCCCCATCTCGAGCTGACCGTCCCTCGTGCGCAGTTCCATGATCTTCGCCCCCTCATTCCAGGCAACAGCAGGTAGCTGAGCGCAGGCCCGCTTTCCACCCTTTGGGGGACAGTCCGCTCCCGACCCATAGCGGTCATTTGCCGCGCTGCTTGAGCGAGGCTGCGGCACCTCGCCTGATCATCTCGAATATGACCAAGCCGGTGATGCTGATCCCGAGGTGCTTAGCCAAGAAGCCCCACGGGTCATCGCAACTGCCCCCGGAACAACCACCCATTACGATGAGGGGGGTCGCCACGATCATGATAGCGGCGACCACGACCCCTACGCAGCCGATGCCTTCGAAGTATCGAAGCTGTCGAATTGCTTTGGGTTCTCTATCCATGAGCCGATGGTGGTTGGGTTGAGGTTCAGCCGCAAGGCCCGCTAACCACCCCTTGCGGCTGTTCCAATCGTCCGCTGTTCGGGAGGCGCACGAGCCCTCCACCTACGCCATGAACCGCTCCACCGCCGCCAGGAAACGGCTGGGCTGGTCGATCATGACCATGTGTTCGGCCCCCTCGATTCGCTCAAACGTCGCCGGGCGGGGCAGGGAGGCGTAGGCGCCGCGGAACAGGCTGTC